>NZ_AUTO01000310.1:0-39083 GCF_000498055.1 Pseudoalteromonas sp. TB51 | reverse complement strand
ATGCAAGCGGTATGGGAGTATGGGATACCCAAGTTATTAAATATGGTTACAGCGACTTCACTAATCAAGATGAAAGTGCTGAGCTTGCAACAATATTAAAAGAGAACAAAACGAAGGGCCTTGATTTTATATCTGATAGCGACGCACGCGCAAAGGGCGGGGCACACCCTACAGCGCACTTATGGGATAACGGTACTAACCCAGCGCAAGAGTTACTTAGAGTGCTTGATGTACGTAAAAAAGCGCTTTCGCAATTTGGTATTAACAACATTAAAACGGGCGATGCACTCTCGCAGTTAGAAGAAAAACTCGTGCCGCTTTATTTATTTCATCGCTATCAAGTAGAGGCTGCAGTTAAGTTAATTGCGGGGGTTAACTACGAATACGAAACACGTAACGACTCACCTGCTAAGGGCGCACAAGTGGTTGCAAAAGCGCAGCAGCAAGCGGCGCTTAGTGCTATTTTAACAACATTAAAACCGGCTAATTTAATTTTGCCTGAGTCGGTGTTAGCGCTTATTCCGCCAAAAGCGTATGGCGAGTCTAAATCGCGTGAAAGCATAACAGGGCGTACGGGTGTAACACTTGATGCGATGGCCTTGCCAGAAGTAGCTGTGCAGCATAGTTTATCGTTATTATTAAACCCACAGCGTTTAAATCGTTTAGCTCAACAACAAGTACGTAATTATAATTTTTACAGCTTAGATGAGTTGCTAGAGCAGCTTTACAGCCAGGTGTTTAATGTGTCATCACCTAATACAATGAAAGGCAAAATCACCCAGCGGGTGCAATTTTTAACTGCAAAAAATATGGCTGATTTAGTCACTAGTGACAAGGTAAGCCCAGAGGTGCAGGCGCAGCTACGTTACTACTTGGTAAAACTAAGTAAAGAGTACAATCAAAACTCAATGTTAAGTAATACCAGTGTAGGAGAAAGCGCGTTTAAACAGTATTTAGCAGAGCAAATAAAACAGTTTTTAAAAGTAGGTAAGTGGCCTGAAAACTTCAGTGGTTTACCAATGCCACCGGGCTCACCAATTTAATTATATGTTTTAGTGTGTAGTGGCTACTTAACCTGAGCTCAGGTTGCTAAATAAGTAGCCACGTTGCGGTGCCTAAAAAGGCAAAAATACCGACAATATCAGTTACTGTTGTAAGTACAACACTACCGGCAAGTGCAGGGTCTATATTCATTTTTTTCAATAAAATAGGAATACATGCGCCAGCAACACCAGCCACTACAAGGTTCATAAACATTGCAAATGCGAGCACGCCGCCAAGCATAAAATCCCATTGCCAAAGCGCAATTACACTGGCTATAAGTATTGACCAAATAACCCCGTTTAATGCGCCTATCGCCAGCTCTTTAGCCATTAAAAATCGTTGGTTAGTTTGGTTAATATGGCCCACGGCAATACCGCGAATAACCAGAGTTAAAGATTGGCTACCTGCTACACCACCCATTGAGGGCACAATGCCATTGAGTACAGCTAAAATAGGTAATATATCTAAGGTGCTTTCAAAAAAGCTGGCCACAAAGGCGGCAGCTAAGGCTGTGAGTAAGTTAACGCCAAGCCATACTGAGCGTTTTTTTGAGCTTTTTAAAACAGGTGCAAAGGTATCTTCTTCATCATCAAGACCGGCAAGGCTTAATAAGCTGTGCTCTGCATCTTCACGAATAACATCAACAATATCATCAATAGTGACACGTCCAAGCAAGTGGGCGTTATCATCGACTACAGGGGCCGATATCCAGTTGTGGCGCTCAAATAGCTGAGCAACTTCACTTTCATCCATCGAAATAGGGATAGACTCACAGTCTTCATCCATTAAATCTTGAACAATTTTTTCAGGCGGATTAGTTAACAGTGTACTAAGTGATAATGCACCTAAAAAACAGTTATGTTTATCAACAACGTATAAATCATCGGTGCCCTCTGGCAGCTCACCGCGTAGCCTAATATAACGCAGCACAACATCAAGTGTAACGTCTGGGCGAATGGTCACCGTATCGGTGTTCATTAGCGCGCCTGCAGAGCGCTCTTGGTAAGATAAGGCCTGTGTAGCGCGTTCGCGGTCTTGCGTATCCATAGCGCTAACCACATCTTTGTACACGGTATCAGGTAGGCTACGTAGGACTTCACCTAAATCATCGTGGCCCATATCCTCAGTGGCCGCGGCAATATGCTCAGGTTCCATTTGTGCAATGATACCTAAACGTACATCTTCAGAGAGCTCTTCTAGCACATCCCCTTGCACATCTGGGTCAACCAGTTGCCAAAGCATGCGTCTAATTTTATGCGGAGAGGATTCAAGCAGCAGTGCTGTATCACAAGGTGCTGTTTTTGCTAGCATGCGTCTTACTTGAACAAATTGCCCACTATTAAGTGATTTAGTCACTTGTTTTAGTTGCTGTAGTGGATAGTCTTGTTCAAACGCTTCTGGCATTGGCATCCTAAATATTTTTGTGTAATGGAAAGGTGTTTAGTAAGTGGAGTTGCCCACTGTTATTTTCTTTATTTTTTGTGCTAAACCCAATGCTGGGACTAAATTAGTGTTTAAAATTAAGTAACCAAATTTAGCAGGGGCATGGCTTTATTATCCTAAATTAAAGCACTAAATTAGGCGAGTCGGAATACCCTAATTTACTAAATCTTTATAGTTCAGCCTGATAAGTCTTTAACTTATAAGGCTATGGTGCTTTAAATTATTCTTGTTCGTTAAATCGTTGTGCAATTAATTGCCCAACCGCATGCAAAGCTTGCTCTGAATCAGGGCCTTCACAGACTACTTTAACTTCTTTACCTTTACTGCTTTCAAGTAGCATTAAAGCTAATACGCTGTCGCCTGCGGCTTCTTTATCATCTTGGTGTAAGGTGATTTTAGCATCAAACTGCACAGCTAATTGCGCAAGGACCGTTGCCGCTCTGGCGTGTAAGCCTAATTTATTTTTTATTAAAAATGTGTCTTCACAGCGCATAAATTACTATACCTAAACTGAACAGGTTATTATTTTAAGGTTACTTTTCTTGCTCACGATGACGAATTTTGACATTCGGATGCGTCATAGCAAAGCTCTCACCAATGGCTTGCGCTAAATAAACCGAGCGGTGTTGACCACCAGTACAGCCTATTGCAATAGTGAGGTAACTACGGTTATTACGCTCTAAGTGTGGCAACCAAGTTTGTACAAAGGTTTGAATTTGCCAAGTGAATTTTTGCACTATGCTGTGATTTGCCAAAAAATCTTTTACTGGTTGATCAAGGCCCGTAAGCGGTTTAAGTTCAGGCTCCCAGTGGGGGTTTGGCAAAAAGCGAGCATCAAAAACATAATCAGCTTCTTTAGGTATGCCGTGTTTAAAGCCAAACGATTCAAACGTTACAATAAGTTGCTTATCTTTTTTACCCAGTATTTTTTCACGAATTGACTCTGCTAATTGGTGCACACTTAAATCGGTGGTATCAAGCATAAAGTCAGCGCGTGTTACGAGTACATCAAGCAGTTCTTTTTCTTTTTTTATTGCTAAATCAAGCGGCAGTGAATCGATGGATAAAGGATGTAATCTGCGTGTTTCTGAAAAACGTTTGATCAGTGTTTGATCATCACTATCTAAATAAAACAGTGTGGGTTTGGCAAAGTCAGGAAGGTACTCGAGAATATCGTTAAATTCGTCTTGTTCTTTGGGAATATTACGAACATCTATGCTAACGGCTATTTTGTCATAGTTATCTGAAACACTTCGCACTAAAGAGGGCAGTAGGTTGACCGGAATATTATCTACGCAATAATAGCCTAAATCTTCAACCACGCGTAAAGCAACCGATTTACCTGAACCAGAACGGCCGCTTATGATAATTAACTCCATTTATAGCCCTTAGTATTTACTACGATTGATCAACAATTACTTGATACAGCTCTGCATCGGTTTTAGCACTACGCAGCTGTTTACAAAATTCTTTGTTGCTCAGTTTATCAGCTATGGTTGCCAGAGTCTTTAGGTGCTGTTGGTTATCGCCATCTGGTACGATGAGTGCAACAAAAATATCAACAGGGCAGTTATCAATAGCGTCAAAGTTAACAGGCGTGTCGCTAACAAGTACTAAAGCCAGCGGCTCTTCTACGCCACCCATTCTGCTATGAGGAATGGCGATACCCCGGCCAATACCAGTACTGCCTAGCTTTTCTCTGCTTGCCAGCGCATTAAGAATATCTTGTTGTGGTAAGTAGGGGAGCTTTTCATGAGCAAGCTCACTGATAAACTCTAAAATTCTTTTTTTACTACTAAAAAGGACCGCAGCTTTGCTGCAGTCCTGGCATACTAATGTACTTAATTTCATAATATTAGTGTCTAGCAAGCTTCTCTTTATGTTTTATGACTTGACGATCGAGCTTGTCAATCAACGAGTCTATAGCGGCATACATATCTTGGTGCTCTGTTGAGGCAAATAAATCTGCGCCACTTACATGAATAGTCGCTTCTGCTTTTTGGTTGAGTTTTTCTACATCGAGAATGACATGCACATTGCTAATATGATCTGAGTGCCTTTCTAGCTTTGCAAATTTATTATTTACATAGTCTCTAAGTGAATCAGTTACTTCTACGTGACGACCAGTTAGGTTTAGTTGCATAAGCATTTCCTCTTTGTTTTTTACGTCTTATATCAAACTCTTTCTCTGATTTGACGGTGGAATAGCTAGCGATTCACGGTATTTTGCTATTGTGCGTCTAGCTACTTTAATTCCTTGCTCTGCCAATATATCCGCAATTTTACTATCACTCAATGGTTTAGCTGAGTTTTCCGCGGCAATTAGCTTTTTAATTAGGGCACGTATTGCGGTTGATGAACACTCGCCGCCGTTTTCAGTGCTTACGTGGCTTGAGAAAAAATACTTAAGCTCAAAAATACCACGTGGCGTATGCATATATTTTTGCGTGGTAACACGCGAAATTGTCGATTCATGCATTTCTACCATTTCAGCAACATCGTTTAAAACCATTGGCTTCATGGCTTCTGGGCCATGTTCAAAAAATGCCTGTTGCTGTTTTACAATACAGTTTGTTACCTTAAGCAGCGTGTCGTTTCTGCTTTCAAGGCTTTTTATAAACCATTTAGCTTCTTGTAAGTGAGAGCGAATAAATTGGCTATCACCACTTGATTTTACGGTACGTGACATAGCCGCGTACTGACTATTTACGCGTATTTTTGGCATGCTATCTGGGTTTAGCTCTACCACCCAGCGGCCTTTTATTTTTTTAACCGACACATCCGGTATTACATACTCCGACTCTTCCCTTACTATTGTATCTGCAGGTTTTGGGTTGAGGGTATGTATTAGGGTCATGACCTCTTTAAGCTCGTCTTCTTTAAGCTTAGTCTTTTTCATTAATGTACGATAGTCGCGTGCCGCTAATAGATCAATGTGATCGGTTAAGATCATTTTAGTTTGTTCTATAAAAGGGGTGTCTTTATCAAACTGGTTTAGCTGAATGCACAAGCACTCTTGTAAACTGCGCGCGGCTATACCTACAGGGTCAAATAACTGAATACGCTTTAAAACGGCTTCTATTTCATCAAGTTCAACTTCAACTTCGTCATCGTTTTCTTGGTTAAAGCTTTCTAAAATTTCTTCGCAACTTAGCGTTAAAATACCCGAGTCATCTACAGCTTCTACAATGGCAATAGCAATGGCTTCATCAGTGGGGCTAAAAGGAGTAAGCTGAAGCTGCCACATTAAATACTCATGTAGCGTTTCAGTAGAGGCACCTTGATAAATAGACTCATCTTCTGGCATTGGGCCTGAGGATGCCGCAGGGGCTGCGCTCATGTACTCATCCCAAGTTACATCCATTGCCATATCATCGCTAACGGTGTCTTTATTTAAAGCTTCGCCACTGTCTTGCTCGTACTCGCTGGTTGTATCGTCAGCCGATGCGCTTACGGTTACATCATCCGTATCTGCTTTTTGTTCATTTTTTCCAGCCGACTCTTCCGTGTAATCTTGCTCTTCTACTTCTAATAGCGGGTTGCTATCAAGTGCTTCTTGTATTTCTTGCTGGAGATCCAATGTACTGAGCTGCAGCAAGCGAATCGCTTGTTGCAATTGTGGAGTCATTGTAAGTTGCTGGCCCATGCGCAGCTGTAATGATTGCCTCATGTATCTCTAACAATCCTTTTATGTTGTTATAATTAATATTAGCAGATGCTTGTAGGTGTGGCTTAAATGTTACAGCCTAAATTGCTCGCCTAAATAAACATCGCGTACAGTTTTGTCATTTAATACGTGTTCTGGGGTGCCAGATGCAATTAGCTCCCCATGAGAAACAATGTAGGCTTTTTCACAAACATCAAGGGTTTCTCTTACATTGTGATCGGTAATTAATACGCCAATGCCACGGTTTTTAAGATGTTCTATTATTTTCTTTATATCTAACACTGAAATCGGATCAACACCAGCAAAAGGCTCATCCAATAAAATAAATTTAGGGTTTGCTGCCAGTGCTCTGGCAATTTCTACACGGCGGCGTTCACCACCAGAAAGCGCCATACCTTGGCTATCGCGAATATGCTGAATACTAAATTCATCAAGTAAGTTGTTAAGCGTTTCTTCTCGCGCGGCTTTATTGAGCTCTTTACGCGTTTCTAAAATAGCCATTAAGTTTTGATAAACTGTCAGCTTTCTAAATATTGATGACTCTTGCGGCAAATAGCCAATGCCTAAGCGGGCGCGGCTGTGCATAGGTAATAACGTAATGTCGTTATCATCAATAGAAATTTTACCTTTGTCGCTAGGTACTAACCCTACAATCATGTAAAAGGTGGTGGTTTTACCTGCGCCATTAGGGCCCAATAAGCCAACAATGCTGCCGGCTTCTACCTCAAGGCCTACATTTTTTACAACTTGGCGGCCCTTATAGCTTTTTGCTAATAGTTCTGCTTTTAAGGTGCTCATGGTTGACCTTCGTTACCTGTTTTTTCTTTAATTTTTGCTTCAACAGGCACTAAAATTGTGTGGACACGATCCGTGGAGTTTTCGTCTTTTTCTGCGCTAATAAGCTGCTGCTGCATATCGTAGGTAATACTTTTAGCATTAATTTTTTGACCGGCTTGCGCGACTTCAGCATCGCCTACAAGTGTTAAAAATCGCTTTGCTACGTCGTAACGTACTTCGTTTGCACTGGCGCTCATTACGGTACCATCGTCTTGTTTTTCTTCGAAGTAGGCTGGGCTGCCAGTGGCAATAAGGAGTTGTTTGTTATCCCCTAAGTCTTCACGTTTATGTACTTCGAGTCGGTCGGCTGTAATTTTTCGATTACCATGTACAATTTCGACGTTCTTTTCAAAAATACCTACGTTTTCTTTAAGTTGGCCTTCTTGACGGTCTGCACTAATAGAAATTTGATTTGCTGGCGGTTGAGCAGCAGGCTCAGCAGCAGAGGCGCTAAATGCAAGCATTAGCGATGGGATAATAAGTATTTTAGTGAGTTTATTGGTCATAATATATTGTTCGCGTATGGTTAATTAGTTTTATTACTTCGGTTTTTAAATCGGCTTCAAGGCCTTTCCCGACAATTTTTAAATTAGGCCCAGTGACAACCACTGGCTGCTCAGAGCGCATTGTTAGCGCTTTAATGTCGACTTCGATGTTATCGGCATTGATGTTATCTATCATGGCGTTATCAACTAAATTTTTAGCAACCACATTGCCTTCTAAAATAAGTTGTTTATCTTCGTACAGCGTTGCTTCGTCTGCATTTATTCGCCATGTTTGTTTTTCGTTATACAAGGTGAAAATAGGTTTTTCAAAAAATGTAAAACCAAGCTGTTGGTATAGCTCCATTTTAGCCGCTGTGACTTTATGGCTTATTTTGCCTTGCTCGTCATAGGCTGTTTGCTTAAGCTCTATAGCGGTGTAATCGGGCTTTGCAATTACTTCAGGTTCTTGCTCTGGCGCTACATTTGTTTGGGTAAAATAAGGGTACCAAAGCCAAACCATACAGCCGATGAATAACGCACTGAGTATAACGCGTGCTGCATTCATGAACTGGTGCCTTGTGTTGTAAGCGCTATGCCATTCTCTAGCATAAGTAAATCTGTGAGCTCTCTAACGGCGCCAAAGCCGCCAGGCATTTGCGTAGTGTAATGCGATAAGCGCTTAATAAGCGGGTGAGCATCGTTTACTGCAACGGCAAAGCCAACGCGCTCCATTACTGGCATGTCAGGACCATCGTCGCCAATATAGGCTATTTGTTCATCAGTTAACTTTAAAGTGTTTTTGAGTTCTTGATAAGCAATAAGTTTTTCTTCTTGGCCTTGATAAATGTGTTGCACAGTTAAGCTGCTCATGCGAGTTTGTACTATTTCTGAGTGACGCCCCGTAATAACCGCAACTTCAAAACCGCTATTGATCAGCGCTTTAATGCCAAAACCATCTTTTGTATTAAATGCTTTTAATTCTTCGCCTTGGTTACCGAGGTAAATTCGGCCATCAGAAAATACACCATCAATATCGCATATGAGTAGTTTTACTTTTTTGGCGCGTGCTTTGGCATCATCGCTTAGCGGTTGATAGAGATCTTCAAATTGCATTTATAATACTCCTGCTTTTAAGAGGTCTTGCATATTTAAGGCGCCTATTGGCTGGTTTTTATCATTGACCACAATTAAACCATTAATACGTTTATTTTCCATTATGTTTAGGGCCTCAGCTGCAAGTATATCGGCCGTGGCAGTTGTGCATAATTTGGTCATAACCTGGCTAATAGCGGTGCTATGTATATCAACTCTTTGCTCTAAAATACGGCGTAAGTCACCGTCGGTAAAAAGGCCGGCAAGCTGTTGATTGTTATCTACAATAGCGGTCATGCCCAGCCCTTTGGCTGACATTTCTATTAACGCGTCTTTAATTGTTTGCGTTACACCTATAATAGGGGTGTTTGCGCCGCTGTGCATTACATCTTTTAAAGTGAGTAACAATCGCTTACCTAAACTGCCGCCAGGGTGAGAGAGTGCAAAGTCATCGGCGGNCCGCCATTGCATCACCCATCGCTAAAGTGGCAGTGGTGCTTGCAGTAGGCGCTAAACCTAATAAACACGCTTCTTGTTCTACTTTTATGCATACGTGCACATCGGCAAGTGTAGCCATAGTAGAGAGCGGGTTACCCGTCATAGATATTATTTTTGCACCAAGGCGTTTAAGCACCGGAATAATATTAAGTACTTCGCTGGTTTCGCCCGAGTTTGATATAAGCATAACCACGTCATTTTTGGTTATCATGCCTAAATCACCATGGCTTGCTTCGCCTGGGTGAACAAAAAAAGCAGGGCTGCCTGTACTTGCAAGGGTAGCAGCAATTTTATTACCAATATGGCCTGATTTACCCATGCCAATAACAATAATGCGGCCTTGGCAATCGAACATGAGCTGACACGCACTATGAAAGTTTTCGTCAACGTATTGTGTAATATCAGCAAGCGCTTGGCGTTCAATGTTTAATACGCGTAAACCTTGCTCTATAAAATTTAGTTGTGCCATTGTTACCCTACTTGACTAAAAATATAACCTTGGTACGCCAAAAATGCGATGAGTAATAGGCCACCTTCTACTCTATTGATACGCTGAGAACCTCTAAAGTTCAATGACATAATAATAAGCGCAAGCGTAGCACCTAACATAATAAGTATGTCGCGGTTTGCAAGTGACGGGTCAACCACTGATGGGTTAATAATACCTGCAAGCGGTAATACCGCTAAAATATTAAATATATTTGAGCCCACAATATTACCTAGGGCTAAATCATCTTCGTTTTTAAGTACACCCGCTACAGAAGCTGCAAGTTCAGGCAAGCTTGTGCCAATGGCGATAATGGTTAAGCCAATAACTAAGTCGCTTAAACCAAAGTATTTAGCAATATCGACTGCTGAACCAACTAAAAAGTGTGAGCTAACAGGCAATAAAACCATGCCGACAATTAGCCATAAAACGGCTTTCTTAGTTGGTACATCGTTAGGAACCTCATCGCAGGCTTCTGAGACAAAAGGGTCATCTTGATTTTTTGCGCGCAAAGAAACCACAATCAAGCCACCAATAAACACAGCAAATGCAACTAGCAATGCCACCCCTTCGGTGAGCGAGAAGTAGTTGTCTGAAAATACATACCACGTAGCCAAGGATACCAGCATAACAAGCGGCATTTCGCGTTTTAAAGTGCTTGATGACACACTCAAAGGGCGTAGTAGCGCAGTAATACCTAATACAAGTAAGATGTTTGTTATATTTGAACCTACCGCGTTACCGACCGCTGTGTCGGTTTTATTTGCCAAAGCAGCCGAGGCCGATACCATCATTTCAGGGGCCGAAGAACCCATAGCAACAACCGTTAAGCCAACAATTAAAGTAGGGACTCCAAAGTTTTTAGCAAGCGCTGCCGCACCGTATACAAATCGGTCGGCGCTCCACACAAGTGCAGCAAAACCAAGAATTAAAATAACAAACGAGGTAACCATTATGTTAAGCCAGATGTTCAAAATACAGATGGCGCGAATAGTAACAAAAGCCAACATGAAAGTATAAGCAAAAGAGCAGGGTCTACTATTGCAGTGCGTGAATTTTATGCGCTTAAGCAAAGGTTAAGGCAATTTACTTCAGCCTTAGAGCGCTTTTTGTAGGCGTATTACAAAATCTTACGAATTGTTTTTTCCATCTTGGCTAAAAAACCCTTAAAATAGGAGCACGAGTGAACATTGTTACGGAGAGCGACTTGTCGCAATCAATAGTAGAAGTCAAGGATGTTAGCTTTTCGCGAGGCGATAGAACCATATATAAAAATATGAGTTTTAGTGTTCCTAAAGGTAAGATAACAGCGATTATGGGGCCAAGCGGAATTGGCAAAACCACAATGCTACGCTTAATTGGTGGGCAGCTTAAGCCTGACGCCGGCGATATTTTATTCGAAGGTGGCAGTATTCCTAGTATGTCGCGCAAAGAGTTATATGCGGCACGAACCAAAATGAGCATGCTGTTTCAAAGCGGTGCGTTATTTACTGATATGTCGGTATTTGACAACATTGCATTTCCTCTGCGAGAGCACACCAAGTTAAGTGAAGCGTTAATTAAACTAGTCGTATTAATGAAACTGCAAGCGGTGGGTTTACGCGGTGCTAAAGATTTAATGCCTTCTGAGCTTTCTGGCGGTATGGCCAGACGAGCAGCACTTGCACGTGCTATTGCACTGGACCCAGAACTTATTATGTATGATGAGCCTTTTGCCGGCCAAGACCCAATATCTATGGGCGTATTGGTAAAGCTTATTAAGTCGTTAAATGAAGTGCTAGGTTTATCATCCCTTATTGTAACCCACGATGTGACGGAGGTAATGAGTATTGCCGATCACGTTATTATTATTGCCGATCAAGGCGTAATAGGGGCTGGGACTCCGGATGAAATGCGTAATCATGAATCTCCATTAGTACAGCAGTTTTTAAAAGGGTTATCGGATGGGCCTGTGCCATTTCATTATCCTGCACAAACGTATGCTGATGAGCTGTTAGGAGAAAACGCTTAATGTTGGATTTATTTCAAAAGCTAGGTCATAAAACGCTGGGGCGTTTTGCTGCATTAGGGCGCTCTGCCAACATGCTTTTTAATGCATTGTGGAATGTACCTAACTTTAAAAAAGGCACACCGCTGTTAGTGCGCCAACTTTATATGGTTGGTTCGCAATCATTATTAATTATTATGGTGTCGGGTTTGTTTATTGGTATGGTGCTTGCGCTGCAAGGTTACACTGTATTGGTTGGCTATGGCGCCGAAGACAGCCTAGGCCCATTAGTTGCGCTTAGTTTATTACGCGAACTAGGCCCTGTGGTTACAGCGCTATTATTCGCTGGTCGCGCTGGAAGTGCGCTAACGGCAGAAATAGGCTTAATGAAAGCCACTGAGCAACTCTCTTCACTAGAAATGATGGCCATTGATCCTCTCAAGCGCATTATTGCACCGCGTTTTTGGGCAGGTTTTATTAGTATGCCATTGCTTGCACTTATTTTTTCTGCGGTTGCTATTATCGGTGCTCATTTAGTTGGGGTTGATTGGTTAGGCGTAGATACCGGCAGCTTTTGGTCGATAATGCAATCGCAAGTATCGTTTCAAGAAGATGTATTAAACGGCATGATAAAAAGTTTTGTATTTGCCATGGTAGTGACCTGGATTGCGCTTTATAAGGGCTACGACTGTATCCCAACATCAGAAGGGATCAGTAAAGCAACAACAGAAACAGTCGTTCACTCATCACTGGCAGTATTAGGGTTTGACTTTATTTTGACAGCGGTAATGTTTACCAGCTAATAGGGTATAGATAATGAATTCACGGAAATTAGAGATTTTAGTTGGCTTTTTTGTCGCATTAGGCATTTTAGCGTTTGCAATGTTAGCACTTAAAGTGGCTAATTCGGGTATTAGCGGGTCGGGCGAAACCTACACGCTAAATGCAAAGTTTGAAAATATCGGCTCACTTAAAGCGCGTGCACCGGTAAAAGTAGGCGGTGTAGTGATTGGCCGTGTTGAATCTATTTATGTACACCCGCAGGAGTTTTTGCCTGTGGTAAATATGACGATAGATGCACAGTATTTATGTCGTTTTTCAGACACTAGCTCAATCTCAATTTTAACATCGGGTATTTTAGGGGAGCAGTACTTAGGTATTCACCCTGTTATTTCTCCTAATGCAGCAGAGCAGCGCTGTTTAGGTGAGACAGTGACCGAAAACGCACAAGATCAAGCAATCGATGAGTTATTTGGCGTAGAGAGCAAAGCGTTAGGTGATGGTGATTCAATCACAGATACTAAGTCTGCACTTGTTTTAGAAGAGTTAATAGGGCAGTTTTTATTCAACCAAGGTAGTGAGTAATTATTATGTTGAAACAGTTTTTAGCCGTTATTGCACTTGGTGCAACCCTAGCTGTGCAAAGTGTTAGCGCAGCCGAAGTTAAACTGACAGATCCTAACAAAATGGTGCGTCAGGTAGCAGAGCATACATTTGAGCGCATTAAAAAAGATCAACTGCTTATCACTAAAGATAAAGAGCACCTTCGTGTTATTGTAGAAGAAGAGCTGATGCCTTACATAGACTACAAATATGCAGCACTTCGTGTGTTGGGTAGTGAAGTGTCTAAAGTGCGTGCAATTACCGATGAAGCCGAAAAAGCCGAAGCAATTAAAGACATCCAAGAATTTATTGGCGCGTTTAGAGGCTATTTAGTTGCTACTTACGCGGGGGTATTTACTCAATACACTGACCAACATGTAGAATTTGGCGCAGAGCAACCATTTAAAGGCAAAGATGTAGTTGTAGTAAAAACTAAAATTACAGAAGATGGCAAGCCTGACATAAAAATTGATTTTAAAGTGCGTGAAGATCGCAGCGGCGAGTGGCGCGCATACGATATGATTGCAGAAGGAATTAGCTTACTCGATGCAAAACAAAGTGAGCTACAAGGTATTTTACGCCAGCAAGGTATTGCACACGTAAGCAAATTACTAGAGCAAAAGAGCCAGTTACCTGTGCAATTTAGAGGCAACAACAGCAATGACTAAATTGGCAATTAGCCAAGTAGATGAGCAGCACTATAGGGTAAGTGGTGAACTTACCCGCAGCTCAATTGGCAATGAACAGCTTCTGAACGCCAAGTCATTAAGTAAGCATAAAACCATCTATTTTGACCTTTGTGAGGTAATGAGGGTTGACACAGCGGGCTTAGCTTGGTTAATTCACTCTTTTGCTGAATTTAAGCAACAGGGCACACGCCTTGAATTGCAAAATCCACCTGAGCAATTGCAAAATTTAATGCAGTTGGGTCAGGTAACAACTTTATTTGAGTGAGAGTTATGGAAACTAGCCAAGTCGAAACATTATTACGCGACGAACTTCAATTATCTGAAGTAAAAGTAAAAGCCAATGGTAGCCATTATGAAGTAATTGCAGTAGGTGAGTGCTTTGACGGTTTAAGCCGCGTTAAAAAGCAACAGCTAGTTTATGGCCCATTAATGAATACTATTTCAGACGGTACAATTCACGCTGTATCAATTCGTGCATTTACGCCAACTGAGTGGAAGCGTGAACAAAAATTTATTTTACCTCAATAGTTAAGGCCTCTTAATGGATCAGTTTGTAATTCAAGGTGGCACTTCACTTGAAGGTGAAGTAACTATTTCTGGCGCTAAAAATGCCGCATTACCAATTTTGTTTGCCGCACTGCTTGCCGATGGTAAAAGTACATTTACGAATGTTCCTCGCCTTCGCGATATTGTGACCACTGAGGCGCTTTTAAGCACCTTAGGCGCAACTGTAAATTGGCAAGGCGATACACTGTATATTGATGGCGCGACCGTTAATAAAACGCTTGCTCCTTATGATTTAGTTAAGCAAATGCGCGCCTCTGTTTTGGCGCTTGGGCCTTTAGTGGCGCGTTTTGGTGAGGCGCAGGTATCGCTACCTGGTGGCTGTGCTATAGGTGCACGTCCGGTTGATATACATATTCAAGGTTTAGAGCGCATGGGCGCACAAATAAACGTTGAAAACGGTTATATCAATGCAAAGGTAGAAGGTCGCCTTAAAGGCGCTGAAATTTTCATGGAAATGGTCAGTGTTGGTGCAACCGAAAACTTACTAATGGCCGCAGCACTTGCCGATGGTAAAACGGTGCTTGAAAACGCAGCACGCGAGCCCGAAATTATTGACCTGGCCAATTGCCTAATTGCTATGGGTGCAAAAATTACAGGTGCAGGTACAAGCCGTATAGAAATTGATGGCGTAGAGCGTTTAGGCGGCTGTGAACACAGCATTTTACCTGACCGCATTGAAACGGGCACTTTTTTAGTTGCAGCAGCGATGGCTGCAGGCGAAGTACTTTGTAAAAAAACAGATTTTCATTCACTTGAGCCTGTTATTGAAAAATTACGTGCCGCAAATGCATTAGTTGAAGTAAACGATGACAGCATTTATTTAGATATGCGTAATCGTGAGCTCAAAGCCGTTAATATTAAAACCATGCCACACCCTGGTTTTCCAACCGACATGCAAGCGCAGTTCACCGCGTTAAATGTAGTGGCTAATGGTAGTGCAACAATTACCGAAACCATTTTTGAAAACCGCTTTATGCACGTACCAGAGTTACAACGCATGGGCGCTAATATTCGTTTAGAAGGGCACACCGCTATTTGTGGTGAAACGCAAAGTTTAAGTGGCGCACAAGTAATGGCAACCGATTTACGCGCTTCTGCAAGCTTAATTTTGACCGGTATTGTGGCGCAAGGTGAAACGGTAGTCGATCGTATTTACCACGTAGACCGAGGCTATCAACGCATTGAAGATAAACTCAGTGGCTTAGGTGCCAATATTAAGCGCAGAAGTAGCTAATACCCATTCGTAATAATATTTATTCGCTTTGAGGTGAGAGCATGCTCGCTTAATTAAGCGCGCTGAGTTAAACACAGTTTACTTTAGACATAAAAAAAGGTCGGGTACGCGTATTGCTATCCGACCTTTTTATTGCCATTTTGGTTAGAGTTTAGTTTCGAGCTCTGCAACTCTAACCATTATTTTTTCTACTTTACCGTTTCGGTACAGCTCAAATTCTATTTCTTTACCGGGCTGTGTATTGCCTATTTTTTCGAGTACTTTTTGCGGGTTGGCGACACTTAACCCTGCAATTTTAATAACGATGTCTTGCTCTTCAATGCCAGCTTGCCATGCAGGGCCTAATGGGTCTAAATTGGTGATGCGCATACCAGCAACCTCAGTAAGGCTGTCGTTTACCTCTTTGCCCGTGCTATCTACAGCGGTGCCTTCAAAGCCTAAATAGCCACGTACTACACGGCCATGGCGTATTAGCTTTGCCATTACTTCTTTAGCGAGCGAATAAGGAACAGCGAAAAAGATTCCTTGGATATTTAGGTTTTCACGGGTTTTAAATTGCGCAGACGTGATCCCCACTAAATCCCCATTTGAATTAACCAAAGCACCGCCAGAGTTACCTACATTTATAGCAGCATCCATTTGCAGTAAGTTGTTATAAGGGCTATCGGTAATTTTTTGTTTACCGGTGGCACTAATTATACCCTGGGTGATGGTTTGCCCTAAATTGAGTGGGTTACCAATGGCCAGCACTACATCACCTACACTGGTGGTGTAATTATCGTTTACGGGGATCACCGGCAGGTGGTCGGCGTTAATTTTCAATAAGGCTAAATCGGTAATGGTGTCAAAGCCAATTAACTGCACATCAAAAAAGCGTCGGCCATCGGTTAATATAACCAAGATTTGATCTGCATTATTTATAACGTGGTAGTTAGTTAATATGTAGCCGTCTTGCGCCATAATTACGCCAGAGCCAAGCTCTTGAACGGTGTTTTGTTGCTTATATCGAGGCTCTTTAGAAATGCTTTCTGAAAAAATAGTTACTACCGACGGTGCAGCACGTTTAACCGCGTCAGCAAAACTAAGGTGATTCGAGCTCATAGCACTGGGCAAGGGAACATTAGGGAGTAAAGAGGCGCGCATATTAGGGCTGAAAAAAACCACTAAAAAAGCGATACCTAAACCGACAAACAAAGGGGGAAGTACAAATTTTAGTAATTTCAGCACGAGATTCTTATTGTTAGTGAGCAATTCTTTATGATGGCACAAAAAAAATAACAGCGGCAAGTGCTGCTGTTATTTTTATTGCTTATTTATAACGTGTTACTTATTGGATAAGTACAAAGATAGACTCTCTGCCACGTTTAACGCCAAGTACAATATTACCTTGGGTATCTTCGATAATTTTGTTCATTTGACGAATATTTTCTACACGTTGGCGGTTAACTTGAACAATCACATCACCTTCTTCAAGACCAACACGTGCAGAAGGAGAGCGCGGATCTACTGTGGCGACTTCAATACCTTTAGTGCCATTTTTTTGCACGTTTTCAAGCGTTGCACCTTGGAATGCAGGATGCAGTTCATCGCCTGCGGCGGTTACACCCGATGCACCATCAAGCGTTACTTTAATGGTTTTTACTTTGCCATCGCGGTAAATACCTAATTTAACTTCGCGTCCTTCACCTAACGTTGCTATTTTACTGCGCAGCTCGTGGAAGCCACTAATATCGCTGCCATTAATACTAATAATAACATCGCCAGCTTTAATACCTGCTTTGCTTGCTGCGGTATCATCCATTACTTGCATAACGTAAGCACCTTGTTTAACGTCAAGTTGCTGTGCTTTTGCAAGGCCTGCATCAAGTGGGCGGCCAGAAATACCCAGTGAGCCACGGCGTACTTCGCCATGTTCAATAATTTGGTCGACTAAGTTTTTCATCATATTTGATGGAATGGCAAAGCCAATACCAACATTTCCACCCGAGGCACCTAAAATAGCAGTATTAATACCAATGAGTTCACCATTTAGGTTAACTAAAGCGCCTCCTGAGTTACCTTGGTTAATAGCCGCATCGGTTTGAATAAAGTCTTCGTAGCCTTCAATATTTAAACCACTACGCCCTAACGCACTTACAATGCCCGAGGTTACTGTATGGCTTAAACCAAATGGATTACCAATTGCTACTGCAAAGTCGCCAACACGCAATTTATCTGAATTTGCCAGTTTAACTTCGGTTAAGTCATCTGCATCTATTTGTAATAGCGCAATATCAGACTCTTTATCGGTACCAATTTTGGTGGCTTCAAATTCACGGCCGTCTTCTAGCGTTACCACCATTTTTTCGGCATCTTGAATTACGTGGTTATTTGTTACTACATAGCCTTCGTCGGCATCAATAATAACCCCTGAGCCTAAACCACTAAATTGGCGCTTTTGACTACGTGGCTGAGGGTTACCAAAAAAGTATTCAAGCGGGTCTGCACGGCGGCGCACTTCTTTTGAGCCAGAAACCTGAATGCTCACAACGCCAGGGGTAATTTGCTCAAGCATAGGCGCAAGTGTGGGTAATTGTTGGCCGTTAACTGCAATAGGCAGTTTTGCATAAGAGGCCATTGGGCTTAGTAATAAGCTTGTAGATAAGATTGCAGCACTAATAAGTGATAATTTCATTTTCATAGTCAGGGTGTACTCCACATCACAGGAAAAGCAAAAAGGCTGCATAAGCAGCCTTTTCGAATTTAAATATAAAGCTGTTACATTTAAAGACTATGGGGTCAAAAAAAAGTTCCTCAAGATAGCACTAACATTTTAGCGTGCTCAGTGTGTTAAGAGGCTTTTGCAGGTTTTGTATCGCCATTTTGCCCTGCAAATAAACCAGATTCACCTGAGACGTAATCGGCAGGTTGTGCTTGTGCAGATGAACGGTCAACCTCGCGCTCTTTTAAAGACGCTTGTAATTGCTCTGTTGTTTCTTTAGAGAAAAACGGCTCGCTAGGCGCTTTGTTTTTATCATCAAGTAAGAGTTGATTGGTTTCTTCAACATGGCTGAGTAGTTGGTCGTAGTTTTCTTTCATTTTATTCACAAGCTTACCTGTGCTTGCTAAATGATCGGCCACATCTTGGCGATACTGCTCAAGCGCGTTTTGTGCTTGCTCGGCTTGTTCTTTTAATTCATCTTGCTTAAATTGCTTTTTAGTAACGAATGCACCAACAAAAAATGCCACTACAGCAGTAATAATAATTAAACCTACCCACGTAACTGTGCCCATAACTTCACCCCTTTGGGAAAAAATATCTAATAATGCCTGATTCAAATATAAATCATCCTGTGGGTAATATACCCCGAGTTAAGATGCGTGTTAATATGTTGTGCAAATTAAACTGTGTTTAAAATGTAATTAGATATGACTCCTTGGCAAACTTACCAGCAAGATCTTAAGCGCGATGACTTTGTACATGACCAAGCACAAGAAAATGCAGTGCGCCATTTACAACGTTTATACGATGACCTCACAAATAAAAAACCACAGCAACAAGGCTTTTTTGCAAAGTTGTTTAATAAAAGCGAACCTGAGCCAATTAAAGGGCTTTATTTTTGGGGTGGTGTAGGGCGTGGTAAAACTTATTTAGTAGATACCTTTTACGAAGCGCTGCCAGGTGAGCGTAAAATGCGTGTGCATTTTCATCGCTTTATGCACCGAGTTCACGATGAACTAAAAAAGCTAAATAATAAAAGCAATCCACTGGAAATTGTTGCTGACATATTTAAAGCCGAAACCGATATCATCTGCTTTGATGAATTCTTTGTTCAAGATATTACAGATGCCATGTTACTCGGCGGCTTAATGCAGGCATTATTTGCACGCAATATAGTATTAGTCGCCACCTCTAATATAGTGCCTGATGATTTATATAAAAACGGCTTACAGCGTGCGCGTTTTGTTCCGGCCATTGAGCTGGTAAAAGCGAACACAGAAATAGTAAATGTAGACTCTGGTATTGATTATCGCTTGCGTACACTTGAGCAAGCCGAAATATTTCACAGCCCGTTAGATNGGCGGGGGAGCTTGATCAACCCATAGAAATAGAAGGGCGCTTAATCAACACACGCAAAGTGGCCAAGTGTGTAGTGATGTTTGAATTTAGCGAATTGTGCGAAACCGCACGTAGCCAAGTCGACTACATGGAAATTAGCCGCTTATACAACACTGTTATTATTTCTAATGTTAAACAGCTTGGACAAAATAATGATGATGCAGCTAGGCGCTTTATCGCTTTAGTGGATGAGTTTTACGAGCGACATGTAACATTAATTATTTCGGCTGAAAAACCGATCACGCAACTTTATACCCAAGGTAATCTTAACTTTGAATTTAAGCGCTGCATTAGCCGCCTGCAAGAAATGCAGTCTTTAGAGTATTTAGCAAAAGAGCATTTAGCATAGCGCTAATACGACTGTATCGACTCTTTAAAGTGGCCTTATTGTTGTTTTTATATAAATGCATAAGTTTTTGTAATTTTCTTGTGGAAAAAACAACCGCTCGGTAGCAATGTGTTTTAAGTGCTGGTATACTCCCGCGTCTGCCACGTTGCGTTCTATGTCCTCATATAGTTTAGCCACTTGTGAGCGGCGCTAAAGTCTAAAACTCGAAGGGGTTATAGCATACTTAGAGCGGTAGTTAATAATAACTGCCTGTGGTTTTAATTGAAAAACATTGGATTTTTATAAATGAAAACGTTTGTTGCTAAACCAGAAACAGTAAAACGTGACTGGTACGTAGTTGACGCTGAAGGTAAAACTTTAGGTCGCATCGCTACTGAAATCGCTCATCGCCTACGCGGTAAGCACAAAGCTGAATACACTCCACACGTAGATACTGGTGATTACATCATCGTTATCAACGCTGAGAAAGTTACTGTAACTGGTAACAAATTCAAAGATAAAGTGTACTACGCTCATACTGGTTTCCCAGGTGGTCTTAAGTCTACTACTTTTGATAAACTTCAAGCTGCAAAGCCTGAAATGATCATCGAAAAAGCTGTTAAAGGCATGTTGCCACGTGGTCCTTTAGGCCGCGCTATGTACCGTAAACTTAAAGTTTACGCAGGTACTGAGCACAACCATGCTGCACAACAGCCTCAGGTTCTAGACATTTAAGGAGCACTATCATGGCAAATCAATACTACGGTACAGGTCGTCGTAAAAGTTCAAGTGCTCGCGTATTCTTACGCCCAGGCACTGGTAACATCGTAATCAACAAGCGCTCTTTAGAAGAGTACTTTGGTCGCGAAACAGCACGCATGGTTGTTCGTCAAGCTCTTGAGCTTGTTGACATGACTGAAAAATTTGACCTTCACATCACCGTTGCCGGTGGTGGTACAACTGGTCAAGCTGGTGCTATCCGTCACGGTATCACTCGTGCACTTATGGAGTTTGACGAGTCATTACGTCCACAACTTCGTAAAGCAGGTTTTGTTACACGTGATGCACGTAAAGTTGAACGTAAGAAAGTGGGTCTTAAGAAAGCGCGTAAGCGTCCACAGTTCTCAAAACGTTAATTTTTACGTTATCAAGAATTCAAAAACCCAGCTTATGCTGGGTTTTTTGTTTTTGGCATTAAAATTTAAGTACTTACCTACCTCAAGCCCGCTTTTTTAAGGCTAGGCGCTGATCATATTTTATAAATACTGCGTATTTAATGTACGAAAGCTTTAAAATACCCATTTCGCTGCAAAAAAGTTAAATAATTATCGCAATTAGTGTAAATCCATCAGTTAATTGGTGGAATTTTTTGCTACAATTGGCTGGCAAGTAGTATGAGCAAGTTCAACATCACCATGTACAGTTTATCTGTTTCCTCGTAGTGGGGTTGATCTTGGTCAGTATATTGTTTTTACAGAAGCGCTATTATAGTCATTCGGCTTTATTCTCGAGCTTACTTTATCAAACTATTGATCAAGTCGGGTTATTCGAGCGTGAGGCTGTGAATAACCTTGTTTTAATCAAGGGTTTTAATTATGATCGCTTCTATTTTAAAAATTTCGAAAAATTAACCTGCTGTAACTGATGTTCTCAATATAGCAAGTGTTGAGAATCATAGTGGAGATAAGTGGATGAGCAATGCGCCTGTAGACAATGGCCGACGTCGCTTTTTAACCATAGCTACCTCTGTTGTAGGTGGTGTTGGTNCTGGGGCTGCTGTTCCTTTTATTGCGTCTTGGAATCCAAGTGAGCGAGCTAAATCTGCGGGTGCGCCTGTAGAAGTAGATATCAGCAAACTTGAGCCAGGACAATTAATACGTGTCGAGTGGCGTGGTAAACCTGTATGGGTTGTATCACGTACCCCTAAAATGCTTGAGCAGATGAAAGAACATGAAGGTCAACTTCGTGATCCGCAATCGCAAGAGCCACAACAACTAGAATCATCAACAAATGATTACCGTTCATTACGCCCAGAGATTTTTGTCGCTGTTGGTATTTGTACGCATTTAGGGTGTTCTCCAGGCTTTTTCCAAGGTAACTTTAGTGAAAAAGTTGAAGGGACAGATGATGGTTTTTACTGTCCATGTCACGGTTCTAAATTTGATATGGCTGGGCGAGTATTTCAATCAGTTCCTGCACCATTGAACTTAGAAGTACCACCTTATACTTTTCTTGATGAAACCACTATTTTAGTGGGCGAAGAAAAAGGGGTAGCCTAATGTTTGGTAAAATTGTTAGTTGGATTGACGACCGTATCCCAATGACACGTGTTTGGAACATGCACATTGCACAGTATCCAGCACCTAAAAACTTTAACTTCTGGTACTTTTTTGGCTCGCTAGCCATGTTAGTACTAGTAAACCAAATACTTACTGGTATTTGGTTAACGATGAACTTTGTTCCCTCTTCTGAAGGCGCTTTCGCATCAGTAGAGTACATCATGCGTGATGTTGAATACGGTTGGTTATTACGTTATTTACACTCAACGGGTGCATCTGCGTTTTTCATCGTTGTTTATATGCATATGTTCCGTGGCATGATCTACGGCTCTTACCAAAAACCACGTGAATTACTGTGGTTGTTCGGTATGTTTATTTTCTTAGCATTAATGGCTGAAGCCTTCATGGGTTACTTACTACCATGGGGTCAAATGTCGTTCTGGGGTGCGCAGGTAATCATTTCGTTATTCGGGGCTATTCCGGTAATTGGTGATGATTTAACACTTTGGATCCGTGGTGACTACGTAATATCGGGTGCAACGCTTAACCGCTTCTTTGCATTACACGTTATTGCACTACCATTGGTTATTGTAATTTTAGTGTTCTTACACATTGTTGCGCTGCACGAAGTGGGCTCTAACAACCCTGACGGTGTTGAAATAAAACGCAAAAAAGGCACTGTGGCTGAAGAAGATAAGTCTAAATTTAAATTCCATGAGTATTACACCGACAAAAAAGACATTGTTGATGCGATACCGTTCCACCCGTACTACACAGTAAAAGATATTGTGGGTGTGGTTGGCTTCTTAATCTTGTTCTGTTGGGTTGTATTCTTTATGCCTGCGATGAATGGTTTCTTCCTCGAAGCGCCAAACTTTGAAGCAGCAAACCCACTTAAAACGCCAGAGCACATTTTCCCAGTTTGGTACTTTACGCCATTCTATGCAATCTTACGTGCAATCCCTGATAAGCTTATCGGTGTTGCGGCAATGGGTGCGTCAATTGTGGTACTCGCATTGTTACCGTGGATTGACCGTGGTCGTGTTAAATCGGTTCGTTACCGTTGTGGTTTCCACAAATGGAACATTGCAGGTTTTGTTGTAACTTTCGTTCTTTTAGGTTGGGTGGGTGCAACGCCACAAACTGATATGAAAACGATAATTTCTCAAATCTGTACTGTGACTTACTTTATGTTCTTCGTACTGTTATTTATATACAGTAAGAATGAAAAAACTAAGCCATTGCCTGAGAGGTTAACGAAATGATGAAAAAGCTACTTATTGGTGTATTTGCTTTATCAGTAAACTTGCTGCCTAACATGGTTATGGCTGCGGGTCCTTCGGTTCCTCTTATGGAAGCGGGTAACGATATATCTGATCAGCCTTCTTTGCAGCGCGGCGCAAAGTTGTTCATGAACTACTGTCTTGGTTGTCACCAAATGCAGTATCAACGTTATGAACGTACTTTCCGTGATATTGGTATTCCAACCGAGCTTGGCAAAGAGCAATTGATTTTTGATGGTTCAAAAGTAGGTGGCCATATTCTTAACGCTATTGCAAAAGAAGATGCTGCTAAATGGTTTGGTGCGGCTCCGCCGGATCTAACCAATGTGGCACGTGTGCGTGGCAGTGATTGGATTTACACTTACTTAAAATCGTTTTATAAAGATGAATCTCGTCCGTTTGGCGTAAATAATACGTTATTCCCATCGGTGGGTATGCCACATGTTCTTCAAGAACTACAAGGTTTACCAACACCTATCATTGAAGAAGTAGAACAACATGGTCAAACAGTGACTAAAGTTGTTGGTACTGAAACAGATGGTAAGGGCGAATTAAGCGTTGATGAATACGATCAAGCGGTTCGTGATTTAACGAATTTCTTAGAGTATGTAGGTGAACCTACACGCCTTGAGTCAGAAGCGTTAGGTATTAAGGTAATTGGATTTTTAGTTATCCTGTTTATCTTGGCATTTATGCTTAAGAAAGAATACTGGAGAGATGTTCATTAATTTGAGCATTTTACAAGGTAATTTTGCAATAGGGGCTTAAGCCCCTATTGCTGTTTTAGTTATTTAATGGAGGTATAGGCATGGCCGTAGCTGCCAATAAGCGCCCTGTAATGACCCTTTTTTCTGGTGCTAACTGTATGTATAGCCACCAAGTACGTATTGTGCTTGCAGAAAAAGGTGTAAGTGTAGATATTCATTTGGCTGAAAAGGATAACTTGCCAGAGGCACTTCACGAAATTAACCCTTACGGTACAGTACCCACACTGATTGACCGTGAGCTTGGCTTATATCAGGCAAACATCATCATGGAATACCTTGATGAACGTTTCCCTCATCCTCCACTAATGCCTGTGTATCCGGTAATGCGTGGTCGTAGCCGTTTAATGATGCACCGTATTGATACTGATTGGTACAGCCTTGCTGAAAAAATCATTAACAATACAGCAGATGCTGCACAAGCTCGTAAAGAGTTAACTGAAGCGTTACTTGCAATTGCACCAATCTTTAACGAAGCTCCATACTTTATGAGTGAAGAGTTTAGCTTAGTAGATTGTTATTTAGCACCACTATTATGGCGTTTACCAGAGTTTGGTATTGAGCTTAATGGCTCTGGCGCTAAAGAGCTAAAAGAGTACATGATCCGCTTATTTGAGCGTGAGTCATTCCAAGCTTCTTTAACTGAAGCAGAGCGTGAGATCCGTTTATAATGACGCCTAATCGTCCTTATTTACTACGTGCTTTTTTTGATTGGATCGTAGATAACGACTGCACACCACATTTAGTGGTTGATGCGCAGTACCCAGCAGTACAAGTGCCTACGCAGTTTGTACAAGATGGCCAAATAGTGCTTAATATTAGCCCTTCTGCCGTTACTGGGTTTTCGTTAGATATGGAACAACTAAGCTTTAATGCGCGCTTTGGCGGACAGCCAATGCAAGTATATGTGCCTTTAGGTGCGGTGCTTGCTATTTATGCGCGTGAAAATGGCGAAGGAACAGTCTTTACTGCAGATGAGTTTTTAGAGGACGAAGACGATTTTGCACCTGACCTTGAAAGTGTGGAAACATCAGATGAGATTATTGATGAGACCCCGCCAGAAAAGCCAGAAAAGAAAAAAGGCTCACATTTACGCGTTATCAAGTAACGCTTAAATACAAAAAAAACCGCTAATTAAGCGGTTTTTTTATGTGCCTTATCAACGGCTTTTTATGTATTTTATAAATATTCAAACACTTTAATAACGCGCTCTACACCCGATACATTGCGTGCAATGTTAACCGCTTGGTTAGACTCAGATTCAGATACTAATCCCATTAAAAACACTTCAGCGTTTTCGGTCACTACTTTAATATTATTGCTCGGTATATCTTTAGCTGTTAAAAGCTGTGCTTTTACTTTAGAGGTTAGCCACGAGTCGTGCGTTTGTGTGGTAATACCAATATTTGACCCAATTCTAATTTGGTTATGTATTTTACGTATACCTGAGAGCCCCTCAATGCTCTGCTGAGCTTGGTTTTTCATTTCTTGATTGGCAACCTGACCTACCAGTAAAACAATGCCATTAACGCTTATAGCGTCTACATTGGCGAATTTTTCTAGTCGTTCAACTTCACTAAGCGCAATACTGGCTTTAATTTCTATATTATTGTCGTCTATTTGTGAGCCAATGGTGCGGCGATCATTTGCTGCTGTTACTGCACCAGCTGTTCCTGCAACCACTGCTGCTGCACAGCCTTGCAGTAAAACAACAGTACCTAAAACAATAAGAGAGCGTTTAAACATAATTTTCATCCTGCGGGAAAAGAGTTAAATCAACCAGTTCACTTAAGCAATGTAAGTTAACTAAGTGAGATTCAATAATGCGGCTAGGGCGCTTAGAAGGCGTACGAATTTCTACATCATTAGGGCCTAATAAGCCAACGAGTTCTCCACCATCGTCACCTACCATCACTATGACCTTCATATCTTTAGTAAGTGCAGCTTCTACAGCAGAAATAATATGTTTTTCGTTGCCATTAATTGCTAACGCAAGCAGTAAGTCGCCTTGTTGTGCAAAGGCACGTACTTGGCGAGCAAAGGTATCATGCTCATCTACTTGGCTACTTTGCCCTAAATTGATGTTTTCTTGAGATAGCGCAATAGCAGGTAAACAGGGGCGTTCTGTTTCGTAGTGATTAACTAATACGCCGGCCATGTGCTGCGCTAGCATATGGCAGTTTGCCGTGCCACAGCAAAGGAGTTTGTTACCATTAATTAAACTTTGTGCAATGGTAAATGCCGCAGACTCTAGTGCGCTTGGCAGTACTTCGCCTGCTGCTATTTGTACTTGAATGCTTTCTGTAAAAATTTCTTTAATTGTATCTTGCATAGACTACCAATAATTTATTCGTCATTTTTGTTTGTTGCTGGGCGTTTTACTAATCTGTTTGCGTGTTGTTAAAGTACGCTTTTGATCCAATTTATATTGCCAGAGCCTTCACCTGTAATGGCAACATAGTCGACTCTTATAGGCTGATTAGTTAAGTTTTTTGCTGCCAAGTAGTGATAAATAGTGCGTTTTAATCGTGCTTGTTTTTGTGCGCCAAGGGCATAATTTGCACCGCCTCTCGCATTGTTTTTACGAAACTTAACTTCTACAAATACAAGCGTATCGCCGTGTTTCATAATTACATCAAGCTCACCAAAGGGGCAATAATAATTACGCTCAATAGGCGTAAGCCCTTCACGGGTTAAGTATTTCTCTGCTTGGCGTTCATAGTACTGGCCTTTTTCTCGGCTATTTTGCCACAGCTCTTTAAACCACGACATAGCCGCTCCAGATTAATCAAACGTAAGCGTATTGCTTTCGTTGGCTGATTGCATAAATAAAGGCACGGGCTGCTTTGTTTCTAGCTGTACGGCTTTTATGCGTCTATTTGTGTATTGCGCCCAATCAAGCGTACGCTCTATGTGTCCGCTTGTATTCACCGAAAGCTTTCCACTTAAACCTGTAAACTTATTACCGGGCATTACACTCAATTGCCTAATGTCGCTTAGCACCGACACGGCATCGTAAGCCATGGCAAATAGGCGTTGGCTTATATCGGCATTTTCAGGCCACAGCGTGTTGTATTGGTTGCGTAAATTATGTTGTTTAACTGTCGCATTAAGCATCCACGGAAGCTCTGTAAAGTAAAGCCCTTCTAAATCGCCTTTATCGGTGCGATCTATTTGTTTACTATGGCTTTTAGAGCTGGCATAAAGCGGTATCCGCTGTGCAAAAGTACTTACATTTACATCTAAATAAGGTTTTATCAGGCGTGTTTCTATAGCGTCGCCTAAAATGTAAATCGCATCAATATCGCTACGAGAGCGGGTTTCACTTTCTACTTCTTGTTTAAATAAAGACTTAACCGTTTTAATACGCTGCTTAGATTTATCAACCTCTAACAAGCTTGTAATTGTGTTTGGCATGTCTTTGTTATCATTATAAAACCCAATTTGCGGTTTTGTTTCGCTATAGCGCTGCCACTGAATATTAAAGTAATCAACCAAACGCTGACCATTGGCATTATTAGGCGCTAATAACATAGGCTTTTGATAACCTTTAGCTAAAAAGTGCTCCAGCGCTTGCTGCACTTCATGCTCAGGGCTTAAAGCAAAAAAGTAATGTTGCAGCGAGAGTCGCTCACCATCAAATGTATTTAAGTGTAATGTTGGGGTATCAATAAGTGTTTTAGCTTGCGCAAGTTTATCTATATTCGCTTTTAATAATGGCCCAATCACAAAGTCTGGATTAAATTGACTCAGCTGCTCGCTTAGCACTTGGGTTGAAAGGTTCTCATCTATAAAAACAGTGTCGCTAATAGTTTGCTTATCAAGCCCTGCCAAAATGCCGGCTTTTAGGGCGTCACCTAAGCGCTCATTTGCGCCTGATTGCGGTAAAAGTACAGCTAATCGCTCTATATTAACTGGTGCTAGGTCGGCTAGGGCTTCATCTTGCTCGGTTAAAATAGCTACGGCAGGGTGGCCAGGGTAGCGACGGCGCCAATTATTAATGGCTTGGTCAAGCTCTACACCGCTATTTGCATATACCTGGTGGTACAAAGCTAAGTTAGTCCAACCTTGTTGAATAACAGAGCCACGATTAAAGCGCTCTAGCGCATAAGAAGACAGCTTTGTTAAGTTATCCCAAAGCGCACTTTGCAGAGCTGGGATCTCAATATTGTTTTTATTCGCAGTTTCTGAGGCTCTAAAAAAATAAGGTGCGGCGCGCTTAGGAAAGTTTTGCGATGCATATATGCTAGCAGTTAAATATTGATGCCAAGCAAAGTGTTCAGGCTGTTTAAGTTGGCCATCGAGCGATTGCAAAATAACGAGCGCTTGGTCGTTTTTATTTTGCTGCTTTTGTGCATAAGCAATGTATAAGCGGTTTTGAATTTTATCTACACTTGGGGTTTGCTCAAGCTCATTACAAATGTTTTCAAGTAACGGCCAGCTTTGCTCCGAAATAGCCGCATCACGCGCACTATAAAGCAATTGAATTTTGTCGGCACCGGTACGATTAAGCGCTAATTTATAAATAGCATCGGCACTGGTTGCTTGATTTTGCAGCGCATTCGCACTGGTGTTAATGCTATCGCTATTTTTAATTGGTTTTTCGGTTGTGCTACAGGCCGATAACCCTGACAATATAATTAATAGACTAACAAGTTTAAGTCGCACAATGATTTCCCAATACGTTAACGCGATTTGCTTATATTACTGACTGACGCAGGAGACCTCAATGTTAAATGAGGAGAATTCACAGAAAATTGGCACTCTTTACATTGTTGCCACCCCAATTGGCAATTTTGACGACTTAAGCCAGCGTGCCATCGCGACATTATCGCAAGTTGACTTAATCGCTGCTGAAGACACGCGCCACACCGGTAAGCTATTAAGCCACTTTGGTATAAAGGCTAAAACCTTTGCATTACATGACCATAACGAAAAACAAAAAGCGCAGCAGATTATTGATTGGCTAAACGAAGGCAAAAATATCGCGCTAGTTTCAGATGCCGGCACGCCGCTGATAAGCGACCCAGGTTATGCCGTTGTAAACCTGTGCCGCGAGCAAGGCGCGCATGTAACACCCGTGCCCGGTGCGTGTGCTGCTATTACTGCAGTGTGTTGCTCAGGCCTGCCAACAGATCGCTTTCAGTTTATTGGCTTTACACCGGCTAAAAGTAAAGCCCGCCAAGATTTTTTCATAGAAGCTGTAAACTCAAGCATTACCAGCATAATGTACGAAAGCACCCACCGTATTATGGCAAGCCTAGATGATTTAGAAGCGGCCTTAGGTAGTGAGCAACAAGTGGTATTTGCAAAAGAGCTAACCAAAACCTTTGAAACCTTTTTTAATGGTAGCGTAAGTGAGTTAAAGCAGTTTTTAACTGATGACCCAACCAAGCAACGCGGCGAAATAGTGCTCATGTTGCCAGGTAAACCCAAGCAAGTAGACGATATACCGCCAGAGGCGCGTAAAATGCTGGCGCTACTTGAAAGCGAAATGCCGATGAAAAAAGCCTGTGGTATTGTTGCTGAATACTTTGGAATGAAGAAAAACGCCCTGTATAAAACAATTATTGACGAAAAAGAGTAAATCTTTACTGCGTACAAGGCACAGCTCATGTATACTGCGCGCCGAGTTAGCCAAGATAATCGCTGCCTGTGACGAAAATGATCAGGGGGAGGAAAGTCCGGGCTCCACAGGGCAGAGTGCCAGCTAACGGCTGGGGGGNACGACAAGTGCAGCAGAGAGGAGACCGCCAACCTTCGGGTTGGTAAGGGTGAAAGGGTGCGGTAAGAGCGCACCGGGCCACTGGTAACAGTTGGTTGCAAGGTAAACTCCACTCGGAGCAAGACCAAATAGGGTTCCTTATGGCGTGGCCCACGTTGGAACCGGGTAGGTTGCTTGAGCCATAGAGCGATTTATGGCCTAGACGAATGATTATCACTTTCTTCGGAAAGGACAGAACCCGGCTTATAGGCTAACTCACTCATTCAACAAAAAAGCCCGCAGTTAACGCTGCGGGCTTTTTTGTGCCTAAAATTTGATTAAGAACTTTATTGTTTTTTAAGGCTCAGGTTGTCCTTTTTTAAGTCGCTTACTCAGTGCTGGCTGCGATATACCGAGTAGTTGCGCTGCCATTGATTGATTTGAGTTGCTACGTTTCATCGCTTCTGCCACCAGTAATTCTGCAGCTTGTTTTAAAGTGGGTAGCGTTGATGTTGACTCAAATAACGGCTTGGCAAGCTGGGCTTGCATATCTAATTTGGGCACGGCGCTGCGTACGCTTTCAAACGCTTTCATAGACAGTGCGCCGCTTTGGTGGGTGCTCATTGCATCAAAGGCCATGGCGCGCAGCTCTCTTATATTGCCCGGGAAAGCGTAGTTTTCGAGTAAAATTAATAATTCTTTTGGAATACTTGCCACCGGTTTATTAAATTCTTGTGCGGCAAGCGTTAAAAAGTGCTCGAGTAATAAGGCTATATCTTGCTTGCGCTCTCTAAGCGGCGGAATATTTACATGATGAATTTTTAAACGGTAGTATAAGTCGTTTCTAAATTCGCCATTTTCTTTTTTAGTGAGTAAATTTTGGTGGGTGGCTGCAATAATGCGCGCGTTGATGCGCTTTGGGGTATCGCTGCCTACTGGGTAATATTCGCCTTCTTGCAAAAGCCTTAATAACTTTACTTGCGAGGCCAGGTTTAAATCGCCAATTTCATCAAGAAATAGTATCCCGCCTGATGCGCGTTCTATCATGCCTTTGCGGGCTTGCTCAGCACCTGTAAAAGCGCCTTTTTTATGGCCAAATAAGGTATCCGAAAATAAGTTATCGTCAAGGCCGGCTACGTTTACACACACAAGTTCGCCACTGCAGCTACTGGTTTCGTGAATGGCTCTGGCTATAAGCTCCTTTCCTACGCCGCTTTCTCCGGTTATAAGAATAGGTTGTTGGCTATTTGATATAGACTCAATGTAATTAAACACCGAATGCATTTGATGATCCACACTAATAATTTTAGAAAACGCAGGGTGCAGGCTTGTTTGGTTTTCTAGCAGATAGCCGCGCATGGCTTGGTTTTCTAGGTTTAGCTCTTGAAAACGCACCACCTGCATTATGCTATTGCTTAGGCGTTCGGGATCTTCTGTTTTTACATGATAACCATAAGCACCTAATTTTATACATTTTACAGCGGCTTCTACTTGGTTAATGCCGCTGATGATCACCACCGAAATGTGCGGAAAAAGCTCTGTAATTTGCGCTATAAGCTCATCGCCACTGATATGTGGCATGTTTAAATCAAGCAATACAACGCGAACATTCCCTTGGTTTAGTTTGGCAATTACATCGCGGCTATCATTACATTGTACAATGTTGTTAATGCCGCAGTAGCGCTCTATTGCAAACGATATGCTTCGTAAAAAGCTGTTATCGTCATCACAAATGAGGACCTCAAAACTAGGATATAAATTAGTATTCATAGTTCACTCTCGTGTTGTAATAAGGGTAGTGATAGCTTTACTTTTGTGCCTTTACCGAGGGTTGATTTAAAGGTGAGTTGGCCTTGGTGATCTGCCACGATCCCCGCTGATACAGAAAGCCCTAAGCCGGTGCCGCCAGATTGTCGTTTGGTGGTATAAAACGGGTCGGTGAGCTTAATTAAGTGCTGTTGATCAATGCCTACGCCTTGATCTTCAATGCTCAGCACAACCTGATTGTGTTTAGTATGGAAATAGCTGGTGATAATAATTTTTTGCGATTTGTCTTCAAGCGCTTGGCAGGCATTTAAAATTAAATTAACGATTACTTGCTCGATGCGGCTGNCCGCTGCCTTTAAACGCAGGCAGTGAGTTGGCTAAGTTAACCTCTAAGTGGTTTGTAGAGTTTTTAATTTGATTTGTGACTAAGCGAATAGAGCGGTTTGTTAGTAGGTTTAAATCTAGCTGCTCAGTTTTCTCATGCGATGCTTCACCTTTTACGGCAAAGCTTTTTAAATCCTCTACTATGCCTTTTACCTTGTTACTGGCAATGTGCATATCGTCTAAAATTTCTGGCAGCATATGTTTAAAGCGCTGATAGCTTACACCGGCAACAAGAAAATCGCCTTGGCGTGCTTGATGCTCATCAAGTATGTCTGTTGCATCTTCAAAGGCTTCTTTTATAAACGGAAAATTTAACGTTAAAATGCTACATGGGTTATTTATTTCGTGAGCGACTCCCGAAACCAGTACCCCCAGTGAGGCCATTTTATCTGCATGAAGTAGCTGTAACTGCTGCGCTTGTAGCTCTTTGGTGCGGCTTTCTACTTTTTTGCGCAGGGCTTTGTTCCAAATTATCACCACGGTACTAATTAGTAGCAGCACCACTACACATATACCCGCTATTACACCAGCTTTTGACCAAGGTGATACGTTTAACGGGCCAAACCATTTGTCGTAAATTTCTTGCTGGCGGCCGGTGTTTTTTAAAATAGCTAAGCCTTGAGTAAATTGCGATAACAGCGCTTCATCTGCGGTTTTAGTGGCATAGCCATAAAGCCGGTTTCTTTCTAGGCTAGAAATAGCAGTGATGTTTGATAGCCCCAATTTTTTACTTAAATATAAGCCGGGTAAGTTTGAAACCACTGCAAAGTCATAGCGGCCAGAGGCAAGCAAGCGCAGGGCATCGGCATGGGTTTCAACCGGTATAAGGGTAATGTTTAAGCCTGAGTGGTTAAGCATATCAAATGCCGAGCCATTGCTTTGTACAATAACGCGGTAGTTTTCAAGCTCGCTGTAGTGCGTTATTTTAGGACTATTGTCGCGCGCAAATATAGAGTGGTTAACAAACGTGTGCGGGCTAAAGTTATACAGATCGGTGCGCTCGGGTGTGGCGGCCATGCCTTGTAAAATATCCACATTTCCACGGTCAAACTCGGCTCTTATTTCGGCCCAGGGCATTAGCTTTATTTTTATATTAAGCCCCATTACAGCGGCTATTTCTTGACTAAGTTCTACGTTGTAACCTGTAAGTTCGCCATCTTCGTTAATAAACTCATAAGGAGGGTAGTTAAAATCTCCGCCCACTATAATTTGTTTAGGCTGCGATAAATTAGCTTGTGCAATGCAGTTTAGGCTATTAATACCCAGTAGGCTTAGTAGCGCTATTTTTAATACATAAAACCAAGCGTTTTGTTTAATAAACAAGTGAGTAAACCTCTGCATTTTTTAGTTGTGGTAGTGCGTTAGTAAATTGTCTAAACAGTACAAATAAAATGGCGTTTATGTTCCTTTTACAGCCGCAAAAAGGTTGTTTTTAGTTGGCAGCAGGGGACTATAGTCTGTATTTTAATTTTATATAAATTAGGTACTAACGAATTTATCATGGTTTTAAGTCTTATCTATTTATACTTTAAACTAAATAAGAATAAATTAATTGTTAATTAAGGTTTTTTGTAAGGCAGTTATGTCTTTTTAAGGCTGTTTAATAAAATAAAAGCGATTTAATATCGGCTATTAAATCGCTTTTATTGGTTGGGCCTATTTAGAGGATGTTGACCTGTGTAGATTAACGTTTTTTAAGCTAGGGCAGTTTAAGCAAGGCGCTTGGCTTTTAAGCGAGTGGGCTTAATAATCGCTTTTGCTAAATACTAAACTCACTACTGTAAATTTAATCACGATTGGTCAACATGCCTTAGTACTAAAACTTCATGTTTAGGTTTACTTGAATGCGATCGCGGCCATTGTTGTTAGTGGGTATATCGTTATTAATATTATCCACGCTAAACCACCTTAAATCGGCATTTAGGTTCTCTGCAATTTTGTAATCTAGCTGTACGCGTGTGCCTTTAATATTGGTATAAGAACCCGGAGTATTAGTTTGCGTAAACGCGCCGTTCATAGGCAATGCATAGGCTTCGGTACGTAGCACGTAAAAACGCAGGCCAAACTGTTTATTAATTTGATAACGAGCATGTACAGTAAACGCTGTATTTTCGCTGTCGGCTTCACTTGTGTAGTAATCGGCTGCAAAGCGCACTGCGCCATAACGTACATCAAGGTTGTAGGTCATTACGTTGCCTGCTTGGTCATCATCAAGGCCCGACTCAGCACTGGCATAGGCCGTATCTGAGGCGCTAACAAAAATTCCGCCAATACCGGCTTTAACGTTAATGTTATTAAAACTTGTAGCATAAACACCTTGTAGCTGTTGCCAGCTAGCATCGCGCTTGCCTTCGCCATTATCGACGTTTTCTTCAAGAATAATATGCCCCGCATTAACGCTAAACGTATTGTTACTCCAGTTAGCTTGTACACCTTCTAGCGCTATATCGTCACGAAAAAGCAGCTCTGATGAATGCATATAAACGGGGGCCGCTTTACCAATATATACTTGGGTGTTACTAATCCCTGTGTACTTCATAAAGGCGCGGTCTAAACCAAAGTCATCGTTATCGCTGGTATCGGTGATACCAAAAGTTTGATGGGTTGAATCGTGTTGGCTTGAGGTTGTTCTAAAGCGCATTTGCGCTGACCAGTTATCGGTAGCTGCGTATTTAATACCAAATCGGGCACGTAAACGGGCGCGGCTTGTTGAGTCAATTGTATCGCCTTCGGTGCGCTCAAAGCGCATACGCATATCGCCAAATAGCTTAACGGCTTCAAGGCCATTTAAACCTTCAATTGTAATATCTGCGTGGGCAGGTTTAGCTAAGGCAATAACACCTAATGCAACGGGTAAATATATAAGTTTACTAGTCATGGTTTGCTCTCTATAAAATTACTAAATCGAGGGTTATTGCTTAGCGGGTTGAGCCGCTGTGTTGTCTTGGTTGTAAAGGGTTTCGTCAAGCTCGCCTTCGCTTTTACCAATTAATAAAGTAACCATTAAATCGCCAGTTACATTTATGGTGGTGCGCGCCATATCTAAAATTCGGTCAATACCGGCAACTATTGCAATGCCTTCAAGTGGTAAGCCAACGGTGGTCAGTACTAGCGAAAGCATAATAAGGCCTGCACCGGGTACACCAGCGGTGCCTACAGAGGCTAAAGTAGCTGTAGCTATAATGGTTAAGTAATCTGTTGTGGTGAGGTCAATACCAAAGGCTTGGGCAATAAACAGTGCTAATACGCCTTGGTATAAAGCGGTGCCATCCATGTTAATAGTGGCGCCTACAGGCAGTACAAAGCTTGATACAGTGCGTGATACACCTAAGTTTTGGGTGGCGCATTTAATGCTGGCAGGTAAAGTACCTGAGCTACTTGTGGTGGTAAAAGCAATAATTTGCGCTTCAATAATACCTTTATAAAAACGCTGTGGATTAAGCTTGCCTAGTAAGCCTACAAAGCCGCCACCCAACACTAAAACGTGAATAATACAGCCTAGGTACACTAAGCCAATTACTTTTATAAGTGGCAGTAAAACATCCAGTCCGTACTTGCCAGATACCCAAGCCANGCTAGGCTTTCAAACATTTTGCTAGCGGGTTCGCCTTTTTCACCAATGAGGTTTAAAGCAATGCCTAAGCTCAACGCAAACACTATAATTTGTAAAATATTACCTGAGGCTAATGAGCCTACTGGGTTTTTTGGTACTAAACCTACAATGGTGTCTACTAAGGTAGGGCTTGGTTTAGCATCAGCGACTGTGGTTGCAACCATATTTAAGCCTGCGCCAGGTTCAAACAACAGCCCAAGACCCAAACCAATCGAAATAGCTACTGCGGTGGTGGCTAAATAAAATACGATTGACTTAACACCAATACGCCCCATTTTAGTGGTGTCTTTCATTGAGGTAACACCAACAATTAATGAGCAAAATATAAGCGGTACAATTAACATTTTAATGGCGCTAATAAATAGCTGGCCAATTGGTTTTATATATTCAGCATTATTGCCTAACAGCATGCCGGCAATAATACCCGCTATCATACCTATGAGTATTTTTAGCCAGAGCGCCATTTTTTAGGCTCGTTGTTATTAATACTTGTTGTACTGGTCATAGTGTTATTCCAATTATTTATAATATTTAGTGGGAGCTATTTAACTTTTGCTTAGGGCGTTAACGCGTATATTGCACTGGCACGTGCACAGGCCACACAAGGGGCTTGCAATTTTATGGACAAGCTTTCGTTAGCCTTTTTCGATAGGGGTTGTTTGTACACGTGCATAATTAAGCTCTAAAGTTGTTAGATTATTGTTATTGCATTAATAGTGCCAAGCACGGTTTTGTTAATAACGTATTGAATGTTATTGATTTTATTGTTTTTGGTTGGCGGTTTGTTAATATAACTTTTTGAATAATTATTAATAATGAAAGACGGGTTAAAGGCGGCTTAAATGATGATTTATAAATAACTTATTTAAAATCAATGAGTTGATAGGTGTATAACTTTTATTATTGATATAACAAAAGTTATATTTAATGCATTAATTAATCATATTTTTTGATTTTTTAGGGTTTAAAACATTATTAAGTTGTAAATTGGCTGTATGTGGTTTTATTTTTTCTTATACGTTTAGCTTAGATAATATTTTTACCCTGTTCAGGATCCCGTGATTTTTCAGCTTGATCACGAATTTCGTCGGTATCACTACTTACATCATCAACCGTTTCATTTTGCTGCTGCAGCTGCTTAGAGCTTTGCTGAGCAGTTAAAGGTTGCTCAGCTTTATTGGTGGGCTTTTGTGTATCACTCTCATCAGGTGCACTGAGTAAAATACGCTCGCGGGCATCATCTGGCATACTGATGTTTTGCGCTGTAAATTCGGTTACTAGCTCACGCATTAACTGCGAGGCCACTTTTAACGGACTATGTTGTTCGCTGTTAACCCAAAAAAACAGATTAAAGTTAATTGTTGAGCTGCCTAAATTATTGATCAGTACTTGTGCTGGTGGCTCAGTAATCACACCCGTTTGCTTGTTTGCAATTTCAAGGGCGAGTGTTTGGCAGTAACGAATATCGTTATCGTAACCTATGCCAATCACCACCTTGGCACGCATTTTTGGATTTGCAGTTAGGTTTTTAATGGTATTTTTATAAACCGTGGCGTTAGGTATTTGTATATGGTTGCCATCGTAATCAACTAAGGTGGTTGCGCGAGCGGTGACCTTTTTAACCACACCTAAGCGGCCATCGACTTCTATTACATCGTCTATTTTAAATGGCCGTTGAACGCTCAACAGTAAGCTAGCAATGAAGTTCTCTGCTATGTCTCTAAAGGCAAAGCCCAATATTAAGCCTATTAATCCGGTACCGCTCATAATGGCAATAGCAAATTCGGTAAGTCCTGCTAAACGTAAAAATAAATACACGCCCAGCAATAAAATTAAAATGCTAATCCCGCGTTTGGCCACTAAGTGCACAAGTTTACTGTCGGTCATATAAATGAGCGGTTTTACTAACAGCTTAGACAAAGGACTGGCGACAAAGTAGCTAATAGTTAAAAGTATAAAACCTAATAAAAGAGTGGGTAATATTTGCGCTGTTGCGTGAAGTAATTGCAAACTTTGGGCGTATAAATACTGCCAACTGAGCACGCTTTCTGGGGTGTTTAAGGCATTCACAGCCGTGGTGTTCACTGCAATTAGCATAGTTATAAGGCTGTTCATGGCGTATTACCTTGGTATTTAAAATAATCTAGCAAGCAGCAAGTTTAATACCAATGCCAAAAGCACAGCTTGGCAAACTTTTTGCTCGATAATAGGCTAAAAAGGAGCAAACAATGAGCAAACCTAAACGGGGACAACATGCCGAGCAGCCAGTGCACATTCCGGTTATTGGTTGGTGGGACATAGCCAAACGTATTTTTAAGCAAATGAGCCAAGATAACTTATCGCTGGTTGCAGCGGGCGTTGCGTTTTATGCCTTACTTGCTATTTTTCCTGCTATTGCTGCAATGGTTTCTGTGTATGCGTACTTTTCATCGCCCACCGATATTAGTGAACACCTGAGTAAAATAGTTACCTTATTACCGCAAAGCACGAGCGATTTAATTTTATCTCAGGTCTCGAGCTTGGCTCAAACCTCTAACGCCAGTTTAAGCTTAAGTGCAATTGGTACACTTATTCTTACTATTTGGAGTAGCTCTAAAGGCAGCCAAGCGCTCATTACTGCCTGTAACATTAGTTATCATGAATACGAAAAGCGCTCATTTTTTCATGCTCAGTTAGTACGTTTTTTATTTTCGGTAGGGGCTATTTTAGTGGCTATTTTTGCTTTGCTAATTATAGGTATTTTACCCATAGTACTTAATTTAGTGGGCTTAAAAGAAAGTATAGACTTACTAATAAAGTTAATATCGTGGCCATTACTCGCCTTTATGTTTAATTTTGCATTGGTGCTTTTGTATCGCTATGCACCACACAGAAAACCCGCTAAATGGCGCTGGATCACACTTGGCTCGTGTATTGCGACTGTATTATGGATTTTAGCCTCAATTGGTTTTTCGTTTTATGTCTCTCACTTTGCAAGCTACAACGAAACGTATGGTTCGTTAGGCGGGGTAGTGATTATGCTAATGTGGCTCTATATAAGTGCCTATATTATTACGCTTGGGGCGGTAATAAATGCGGCAACCGAACAACAAACAGCGAAAGATAGTACCAAAGGCCCCGCTAAAGAACGCGGTAAACGCGGAGCCTATGTTGCTGATCACCTTGATGTAGATGAGCCGACAAACTCTTAGCCCGGCTCGTTATTGCACAAGCTTATGAGATGTTGAGTAAATGCTTGGCCAACGGGGCCTAAACGGTCATTGTCGGTGCACATTAAATAAAGCTTTAAGGAGCGGGTTGTACCTTGCTCTAAATTAAGGGGCTTAAGTGTGTTGTTTTTAAGATAAGGTTTAATTTGTGCACTAGGCAGCCATGCATAACCAAAGTTTTGGCTAACCATATCAATAGAGTTACGTAAGTGACTTACTGTCCAGCGCATATCTGCCCCG
>NZ_AUTO01000309.1:0-42372 GCF_000498055.1 Pseudoalteromonas sp. TB51 | reverse complement strand
GGCTGGTTTGGGTGGCCGAATCGCGAACAACTATTTGCCTGTGTAATTTAAGCTCTCTGTAGGTCAGTGGTTCAGTGCGCTGGTGCAGGGGGTGATCAGGGTGCGCAACGGCAATAAATTCTATATCGCACAAGCTATGGCAATTAATGCCATAAAGCGCAATAGAGGTAATTGCTAAGTCGACCACTGCATTGGTAAGTAATTCGTTTGCGCCGTTAAGTACGCTTTCTATCAGTTCTATTTTTACCAGTGGGTATTGCTCATTAATATGGCTTAGCGCTTGGTACAATAAATGCTGCGGAAACACTTCATCTACTGCTATTTTTAATGTGCTTTCAATACCTTCGCTTAACGTATTAGCAACCGATTCTATTTTGCTGGCTTCATCTATTAAAAATTCTGCGCGGCGCAATATAAGCTGACCGTTTTCGGTTAAATACGCTTTACGGCCTTTTACTTCAAGCAATTTTACTTGCAGTGCCGACTCTAACTTTTGCACTGCATGGTGCACGGTTGATTGGCTTTTAAATACCGCGCTGCTAGCACCGGCAAACCCACCATGCTCTACAACAGCTTTAAACATTCTCCATTGCTCGAGTGTTGCCTTTGCCATTTTAAACCTTGTTACTACTTACTATTGATTAAACTACCTGACCGTGTAGACACTCTATTTATTGCGTAACTACTTATTTATTATTGGCAATAACCATTTTTTTGCTGCTCAGCAACGTCATAAACTCTTTTTTAGGCACTGGCTTTGAAAACAAATAACCTTGCCCGTAGTCGCATCCTGCTTTTAGTAGTAGTTGCATTTGTTGCTGCGTTTCAATCCCTTCGGCAATCACTTTTAAGCCAAGCTGGTGGGCCATTACAATAATGGCTTCACATAAAGCAAGCTCTTGGCTCCCTGCTTTAATATTATCAATAAAGCGTTTATCTATTTTTAGGTAATCGGTATCCATTTCTTGCAGGTACGCGAGCGATGAATAGCCGGTGCCAAAGTCATCTAGCGCTAATTGTACACCTGACTGGACTAATGTTTTTAAGCGACTTTGAGTTAGTGGCTCTGGGTTTACCATAAGACCTTCTGTGATCTCGGCCACAATAGAGGAGGCGGGTAGTTTGGCTGCTTTTAAAATCTCACACCAATCGTCAATTCCGCTATCGATTGTTGATAACTGCACAGGAGAGACATTTATACTAATTTGAAATTGCTCACCCATGGTGGTGTTTATTTCTTTTAGGGTGTGTATTGCTTGTGTAAATACAAATTGGCCCAGCGCATTTATTTGCCTAGTTTCCTCAGCAAGCGGTATAAACGTCGCCGGCGAGACTAACCCCTTTTTAGGGTGGTGCCAGCGAATAAGCCCTTCGGCTTTATGAATGTGCAAATCGTTTAATGCCACAATAGGCTGATAAAATAGCTCAAATTGTTCAAGCTCTATGGCGGAGCGTAAATCTTTTAATAGCTGCATACGCGCTTGCGCATGAATACGCATATCTTTTGAAAAAAACTCAAACCCATTACGGCCGTTATTTTTAGCTTTATACATGGCTTGGTCAGCAGCTTTTAATAGCAGCTCTGTACTTTGGCCATCGCTAGGTGCGCATGCAATGCCCATACTAGCGCTAATAAATAGCTCCTCGTTTTCAAGCTGTATACTTGATGAAAGGCTTTGCAATATATTGCTGGCAATTTGGTTTATATGGCGACTGCTTTTAACATGGTCGTATACAATCACAAACTCATCACCGCCAATACGCGCGACAAAACTGGCGTTTATTGCAGCTTGAATTATCCGTTGAGAAACTAACTTAAGTAGATTATCGCCATAATGATGGCCTAACGTGTCATTAATATCTTTAAAGTGATCAATATCGAGCAGCATCACAACAAGTTCGCATTTGTCGCCTGTTACTTCTTCAAAACGCTTATTTAAACGCTCTTTAAGCTCAAGCCTATTTGGTAAATCAGTTAAGTGGTCGAAGTGAGTTTTTCGCCATATGGTTTCATCGGCTTGTTTTTTTTCTGTTAGGTCGGTAAAAATGGCCACCCGGCGAGTAGGCATGTTTTTATCATCGTAAACGGTATCTATGATCAGAAACTCGGTATAGGTGTCGCCATTTTTTTTACGATTAATTATCTCACCCTGCCAACGGCCAGTTTCTCTGAGCTCTGCCCACATTTTTTCATAAAAAGCTTTTGAATGTTTGCCAGATGCTAAAATACGGCTGGTTTTACCTATCGCTTCTTCTTTGCTGTATTGGGTTGTTTCGCAAAACGCAGGGTTTACGTCATAAATAATGCCGTCGGGGTCTGTAATCATCATCCCTTCACTACTATTACTGTAAACAAGCGACGCTAAATGAAGTGCTTTTTCGTTGACCTTTTTCTGGCTTATATCTCTAAGAACAATAATGTATTCATTATTAGTGAGTGCATTGATTCTTGCCTCAAAAAAATGCTCTTTAGATTTTTTAAACAATGTAAACTCAATGGTTTGTGAACCCTCTAAAGTACCTAAATGAGAAAGCAGTAACTCTGCGTTGGCCTCAGAGAGTACATCAACTAATTTTAAAGCTTTGCCTGTCTCAACATTTAGCACAGGGCTAATATAGCCGCCAATATAAAGGATTTTGCCTTGGGCATTTATACGTATGTAGGTATCGGGTAAAGCATTTAATAAGCTCATTAACTCGTTGTGCTTATTTTTTAATTTAGCCTCTGCAGATAACCGGGTTTGTGCCATCACAGCAAAACGGTCATAAAGCGCGCGCAGCTCTGGGCTGTTAGGCTTTTTAATATGTTTGGGCATAGTGCCATTTGCCAGTTCATCTGTGGCTTTGGTTAAATTAGCGATAGGCTTAAATATACTTTGTTTAATTAAGCGCCTAGCTAGCAGCACCAACAGGGCAATAGCCGATAAAAACGCAAAAATGGTTTTAGCAAAGCTTTCATTCACTTTATTAATAAAGTCTTCAACCGAAACGGCTATATAAATATCTAAATTATTATCATGGCCGTCTTCGTATATAACTGAGCGGTGAAAAACCTGATTTTCGCCTTCTGCATTTTTAAACACGGTTAACGAGCTTTTATTGTGAAGTAAATCTATGTCGGTAATTTTTTGGCCTAAATTACGTGGTTGATTAGGGTAGTTGGCCAGTATTAAGCCGTTAGAGTCGGCAATAACGGCCTTGGCATTGTTAGGTAATTTAGCTTCGCTTAAGGCGATATTCCACCAATTCAATGCAATAACGGTAACCAGTGTGCCTTTTAGTTGGTTATTACTATCTATAATTGGGTAGGCAAAATTGACACTTTGCGCTTGAATACTTCGGTCGTATTGAAAATACCCTACCGAAAAACTTTTATTACTAATGGCATTTTGAAAATAAGTACGATCGCTAATATTAATATTTTTACTACGACCATTTGTCACGCACTGTAGGTCGCCGTTTTTATCAACAATACCTATATTTGCAATATTCTGGTGAAGGGCTTTTATTTCATAAAAATAGTTAGGGCAAGTTGTGGGGAGTGTTTCATTTTTTGCAGTTTTATCGGCTAAATAAATAGTAATACGTTTAACATCATCAACCATGATTTTTTGATGTTGTGTCAAGTGCTTAGCGATGTTTACTATTCTTTCTTCACTTTTTTCTATGGCAGCATCACGCTCATACCATAGCGTAAATACCGTCACAGCGGCGCCGGGAATACTAAGTAGGATGAGTAGCCTATACAGCTGACTTTTAAGCGATGAAGTAAAAATAAGTTTTCCTTAAGCTCTGCGTCCCTAAAAAGTGATTGTAGACATAAAAGCCAAAAATAACCATACAAAATATAGGGTTGCACTAAAAAGTTATTAGAAATCAGCTTAAGTCTGTGTTTTTAATCATGAAGCTTATTATGCCAAATAAACGAATTATCAAAATAAGCACTAAACTTTCTAAAAAATAGAATGTTTTGCTCGATTTAAAGACATAGTCGTATTGTTTTATGAATGCTTTAATAAGCTCATTAATTAATCTACTACAGTATTTTAAATATGAACATAGCAAAAGTGTTAACTGCTTACGCCACCCAAGATGGTGATGGTGTAAACATAAGTCGAATACCTGGTTTTGATGGCAAATATCTCGACCCTTTTTTAATGATTGATGAGCTAAAGTCTAACAATGAAAGTGACTATATTGGTGGCTTTCCACCGCACCCTCATCGCGGCATTGAAACCTTTACGTACATTATTAAAGGTGGCTTTGAACACCAAGATCAAATGGGTAACAAAAAAGCGATCCGATCTGGTGATGTACAATGGATGAGTACAGGTAGAGGCGTAATGCACAGTGAAATGCCACTGACAGATGCAAAAGAGGGGCTGCATGGCTTTCAAATTTGGATCAATATGCCCAGTGGCGAAAAAATGCGTGCGCCACGTTATCAAGATACTACACAAAATCCAGCGCCTGAAGTCACTAACAAGCACGGCGTGAGCTTTAAAGCTCTTGCGGGTAATTGGCAGTTTGAAGATTGTACGTTAACGTCGAGTTTGCAAAGCTTAGCGGCCAATGCTGCACTGGCCAATGTTACTCTCCCCGTTAATACACGCATGCAGTTAGCAGGGCTTAAACAACGTAAAGTGATGATTTATGTTCATACAGGTGAGCTTATTACAGGTGACGAGCAAACATTTAATGCTGGCAAGTTGCTTATATTAAGTGAAAACAGTGACATTGATATATCTTCACAAAAGGGGGCGGGGATACTTATTTTAGCGGGTAACCCACTTGAGCAACCTATTGCACATATGGGCCCATTTGTAATGACCACGCAAGAGGAAATTAAACAAGCGGTGCGTGATTATCAAAACGGTGAATTTGGCAACATTTAATAGTTAATTGAGGAGGTTATTATGGGTTTATTAGTTGATGGTCAATGGCAAGACAAATGGTACGACACCGACTCGAATAATGGTAAATTTAAACGCGAAGCAGCGCAGCTTCGTAATTGGATCACAGAAGATGGCAGCCCTGGACCTACAGGAAGTGGTGGGTTTAAAGCGCAAGCTAATCGCTACCACTTATATGTTGCCTTAGCGTGCCCGTGGGCGCATCGCACACTTATATTCAGACAGCTAAAAGGCCTAAGCGATATTATTAGCGTATCGGTAGTCAGCCCAGATATGTTAGATAAGGGGTGGAGCTTTGATAAAGATAACCTCAGTAGCGGCGATGATTTATTTAATAGTGAATACTTACATCAAATTTATACCAAGCACGATAAAAATTACAGTGGGCGAGTAACTGTGCCTGTGCTTTGGGATAAGCATCAAAATAAAATTGTTAGTAATGAATCTGCAGATATTATTCGTATGTTCAATACCGCATTTAATGAAATTACGAATAATACGGATGACTATTACCCAAAATCACTACAAGCTGATATTGATGAAATTAACGACCTTGTTTATACCAATATTAATAATGGGGTATATAAAGCGGGTTTTGCAACCACACAAACAGCATACGAAGATGCATTTACTGCGTTATTTAAAGCACTTGATAAAGTAGAAGACATACTAAGTAAAAATCGTTACCTGATGGGGAGCACATTAACTGAAGCGGATTGGCGTTTATTTACCACACTCATTCGGTTCGATAGCGTGTATGTAGGGCATTTTAAGTGTAATTTACGCACCATTGAAAGCTACCCAGCGCTGAGTAACTATGTACGTGAGTTATACCAATTAGAGGGAGTAGCCAGTACGGTTAACCTTGAGCATATTAAGCGGCATTACTATTTTAGCCACACAATGATCAACCCAACGCAAATTATACCAAAAGGGCCGGCGTTGAACTTTAGCCAAAACCATAATAGAGATGAGTTGGACTAAGAGGTATTAGAAGGCATTAAAGTAAGCGGCAATTGCACTTTTAAAAAAGCTTTTATAAATGCAATTGCTGCTATGCAAATAACTTTACCAGCCAGCCGTATTTTCGCACAAAGCTGGTTTCGCTTTTGCCAGCTTGAACCGTTGCTCCGGCTAAAAAGGCTGATGCCAGTCCTACCTTGGTGGCTGCAAAGCGCTTAAAGCGATACTTTATTGCTGCATGGTGCTGGCGTTTTAATGCATGCTGTAAATCCATTTGCTTATTTAACGTGTCAACGTTCTCATTGGGTTCTTTAATTAGAAAATTAACGAGCATGGTTATTTCCTTATAGATTTAAAAGTTGCTTTAAACTTTTAATCGTTTTACTAAAGCCAATTTTATTGCTTAGGTATACGGTATTTCGCCAAAGCCAAATTAAACAAATTATTTGCGCGAGTGCAGCAGTAGCAAAGCTAAGCCAAACCGAGCCAAATAAATCATATACACCGTAGCCAATTGCACCTAATAAGCCGGCCCACAACAAAATCAAACCACTGGCAAAACATCCTAAAAATATAGTGATCAACGCCATTGATCGTAACGACAGCTTCCACTCAGCCTTTGCAAGTTGGTGGGTAAGCTTTCCTTGCGTTTTATAATCCTCCTTGAGCTGGTCAGAGTATTCAATGATCTTTGCTATATGATCCTGCCAATCATCCTTTTGGCTAGGGTCATCTGTTGTTTGATTTTGAGCATTACCGTCCGTGGTTGCTGTTGTTTGTGAGCTACTCATTATTTATTACTTACGACGAAATAGTGACGTTACAAGCATACCCGCCGCAAAAGCAATACCCGCTGTTGCTAGCGGATTTTCTGAGGCAAAAGCACGCGTTTTTGCGCTGCACTCAGTTAGTTTTTCACGAGCAATAAGTTGTTTTTCGCTTAGTGCTTCTGCAGAGCTTGAAGCGCCTTTACGTACGCTTGACTCAGCAACTGATGCCTTGCTTGAAAGTGCATCTACTGCATCGTGTGCTACAGACGTTGCTTTTTCAGTCAACGGTGCCTCACTCTCTTTTTGTTTAAGATCAGGTTTCATGTTTGTTTCAGTATTCGGTTTTGTATTTGTTGCAGTAGCCATAATCAATCCTTAATAAATAAAATAAAAAAATTTAACTGGTGCTATAGCAGATGCAACGATTAAACCAACCATTAAAAATAATTTAACCACTTGATTTTATTGTTTTTATATATTTAAGGTAGGGTGCGTTAGATTAAATAAAAAGCAGCATGAAGTAAGTATTGCTGCTGTGCTAAGTAAATTTTACATGCCTATAAACCTAGGGCCTGTTTACCTTTCGAGATTTAATTTGCAGCAGTCTGTTTGGGATTTAGGCAAGGTAGAGCCTATGTAGTGTGGTTATTCCCCATAAATAGGCGATAACGACGTATAAATGTCAAACAGGCGCTGCCCGAAGGGTTCTGCCTAGGGGGCATTTACTCTTTGTTACTCGGTTTTTACTTAGCCCACTAGGTTACAAACCTCACGCCGCGATTAAATACCCCCTAGATTGAACAAATTATAATCCTTAAAGGTCAACAGGCCCTAGATTCATTTTTTTGTAATTATTCATTGATTATTCAGTAAGCAAATTATGTAAACCAAACGTTATTAGCAACGCTTTAAAAAAATTTTATCTACTACCTCCACTTTTTCCCACGTAATTCAATCGCTTTGCGTAAAGCCTTATTTTTTCTAGCTTAGCGAGACGTTAAAGCTGGTCAGCTTACTTGACAAAAAGGCTTGTCAAGCCCTAAACTGGAGCACTGTGGTAAAAAGTGGTTTTTAGTGGATCTAACTGGATCAAATTAATCGAAACTCGATTACACAATTTAAAAGTAGGCTTTTTATGTTTCGTGGCGCTAGTTCACTGAGCTTGGATGATAAAGGACGTTTTGCGGTACCGACTAAGTACCGAGACGCTTTGCTGTCTGAAGATCAAGGAACGGTAATATGTACCATTGCGCTAAACGAGCCGTGTTTATGGTTGTATCCTCTTGCACAGTGGCAAGAAATAGAAAGCCGCTTATCTAAAATCTCTAATATGAATCCACGCGCTCGCCGAATGCAACGTATGTTGTTAGGTAATGCCACAGAGTATCAACTTGATAAAAATGGTCGAATTTTGCTGGCGCCTTCATTGCGTAGCCACGCAGAACTTGGCAAAAAGATCATGCTAGTTGGTTTAATGAATAAATTTGAAATTTGGGATGAAGCGCGTTGGCACGAACAAATGCGCCAAGACACTGAGCTGGAAAGGCTCGGCGATTTTGAAGCAAACCAAGATTTAGATAATTTCACACTCTAACGGCACTAAAAAAGGCAAACACAAGCTAATGACTGCGCAATTTGAACACGTATCCGTATTAATGGACGAAACCATCGATGCTCTTGCAATTAAGCCAGACGGCATATACATGGATGGTACTTTTGGACGTGGCGGACACTCAGGTCAAATACTTGCTCGACTTGGTGAGCAAGGGCGTTTACAGGCCATTGATCAAGACCCACAAGCAATAAAGTCGGCTGAAAAATTTGCCGATGACGCACGCTTTGCTATAGCTCACACCCGCTTTTCTAACTTATACGATGTTGCAGAGCAAAACGATCTGTTAGGTAAAGTTGATGGCATTTTATTAGATATTGGCGTGTCCTCCCCCCAACTTGATGACGCAGAGCGTGGCTTTAGCTTTATGAAGGACGGCCCTCTTGATATGCGCATGGACCCAACAAGTGGGCGCAGTGCAGCGCAGTGGCTAGCCGAAGCTGAGCTTGAAGACATTACCCATGTAATTAAAACCTACGGTGAAGAAAAATTTGGTAAGCGTATTGCCCACAAAGTACTTGAGGTAAGAGAGCACACGCCAATTACCACAACTAAGCAACTTGCCGATTTAGTCGATGAAGCGGTGCCCGTTAAAGATAAATTTAAACACCCAGCCACACGTACATTTCAGGCAATCAGAATTTACATAAACAGTGAACTGGAAGAAATTCAAACCGCACTGCAAGCCGCTGTAAAAGTATTAAAGCCAGGTGGACGTTTAGTGGTTATTTCGTTTCATTCACTTGAAGACAGAATAGTGAAGCAATTTATTAGAAAACAGAGTAAGGGAGAAGCGATACCCAGAGGTCTGCCTTTAACCGACGCACAAATAAATAAAAACCTGACGTTAAAAGCAGTGGGTAAAGCTATTAAACCAAGTGCTGAAGAAATTGAGCGTAATCCACGCTCTCGCAGCTCAGTACTTAGGATTGCACAGAGGCTTGGATGAACAATAAAGCGAATCATCGCCAACCCAATTTATTTTTAGAAATATTAAAAGGCCTAGGAGCTAACAAGCTAACCTCGGCCTTGTTGGTTGTGATATTCGCTTCAAGCTTTGCAGTAGTACAGGTTACGCACTCGGCTCGCGCGCAGCTAATTAAGCAAGATACGCTGCTACAAGAGCGAGATGAGCTCGACCTTGAATGGCGTTATTTACTTGTAGAAGAAGAGTTTTATTCGCAGCATGCGCGCATTGAAGAAGTTGCTACCACGCAGCTTCAAATGAAGCGCCCTACCAGTCAGGATGAACAGGTAATAATAATACAATGAGAAATCGCGGCAAAAAACAGGTCAATAACTTAATCACATGGCGCTTTATGTTGGTGTGCACTGTGGTGTTTTTAGTGTTTGTAACACTGGTGTCGCGTGCTGCCTATTTACAAGTTATTGAGCCAGATAAAGCCCGTTCAGAAAGCGATAAACGCACCGTTCGTGTAGAAAAACTACATGTACAACGCGGTATGATCTTCGATCGTCAAGGCAAAGAGCTTGCTGTAAGTGTGCCTGTAGTCAGTGTGTATGCCGATCCTAAAGCATTGCATAAGTCACTTGTTGCTAAAGTTATAAAACAAGCACGTAAAAACGGTGAAGATCATAAAACGCTTGCAGAAAATGCCGCTGAGCTTGATAAGCGTACTTCTGTTTATTATGAAAATGATCTGCGTTGGCGTGAGCTGGCAGATGTATTACGTATCGAGCCTAAAAAAATAAATTCGCGTTTATTAAATGATCCCACCCGTCGTTTTGTGTATTTAAAGCGCCAAGTTACACCGGCGGTTGCCAACTACATTAGCCAATTACGCTTACCTGGTATTCATTTGTTAGATGAGTCTAAACGTTATTACCCTGCAGGAGAGGTAACGGCCCACATTATTGGTTTTACAAACATTGATGGAAAAGGCATAGAAGGCATTGAAAAACTCTACGAAAATGCCTTAACAGGGGAAGAAGGCCGCCGCACTATTCGTAAAGATGCCCAAGGCCGCGAAGTTGAAGTATTAGATGAGCGTGAGCGTGTAGAGCCTGAAAATATTCAGCTGAGTATTGATCAACGTATCCAAGCAATTGCTTATAAAGCAGTAAAATCTGCTGTACTCACATATAAAGCGACATCGGGGTCGGCCATGGTGGTTGATGTTAAAACCGGTGAAGTTTTGGCCATGGTAAATAGCCCATCATTTAATCCAAATAATTTGAACGATGCACAACCACATAAACGCCGTAACCGCGCAATTACCGATTTGTTTGAACCAGGCTCAACCGTTAAGCCACTAGCCATTTTAGCTGGGCTAGACTACGGCGCAATTAAAGCCGACGACACCATTGATACCTACCCAGGTTGGATGCGTTTAGGCGGCAGTTTAGTAAAAGATACCCGTAACCACGGTGAAATGACGCTTCGCGAAATTTTAAAGTATTCATCAAACATGGGCGTGGCGAAGGTAACGCAGCAAGTACCTAAAGATTACTTAGTTGGCTTATATCAAAAAGTGGGCTTTGGTAGCGATACCGGCACAGGCATGGTTGGCGAAAGTAGTGGTTTATTTTATCCAAACCGCCGCTGGTCTGACTTTGAAATTGCCACGTTATCGTTTGGTTATGCTATTTCGGTAAGTACGGCGCAAATGGCCCGTTTTTACACCATGTTAGGCGCCGGTGGGATTAATCGTCCGTTAACGATTTTAAAGCAAGACGGTGTGCCAGAAGGCGAGCGTATTTTTAAACAAAAAGACGTAGAAGCCGTTGTTCACATGATGGAAAGCGTGTTTGAAAAAGACGGTACAGCCCGAAACATAAAAGTAGATGGCTACCGCGCGGCAGGCAAAACCGGTACTTCTAAAAAGGCGGTTGCTGGTGGTTACGGTGATGAATACGTAGGTTATTTTGCAGGTGTAGCACCGGCAAGTAATCCACGCTTGGCTGTGGTAGTGATGATAAATGAGCCCGGTGGCGATGTGTACTATGGAGGTGCCACCGCAGGCCCTGCATTTGCAGAAATCGTCTCTAACGCATTAAGAATATTAAACGTAGCCCCTGATAAAGAAGAAGTGGCTTACGTAAAAGGTAAAGATAACGATGCGTGATTTAAAGGCTATTTTAAAATACATCGACATAGATGCACCTTCGCAGCTAGTTAAAGATTTACGCCTTGATAGCCGGGATGTAACCCCTGGCGATGTATTTGTGGCTATAAAAGGCCATGCGCTTGATGGCGGACAGTTTATTGCCAAAGCAATTGAAAACGGCGCTACAGCCATTATTGCCGATAGACTGTGCGAATTTGATGTCACTTTTGAGCCACTGTATTTAGTAACTGAGCTTGATAAAAAACTCCCAGAACTGGCGAGTCAATTTTATCAAAACCCAAGCCAATCTCTCGATTTAATTGGTGTAACGGGCACTAATGGAAAATCTACAACAACGGCTATGATGGCGCATTTAGCGCAGTTTTGTAGTACCCCTTCGGCCATTATAGGCACATTAGGTTATGGCCACCCCGATACACTTACGCCACTTATTAATACCACGCCTTCGGCTGTTGACTTGCAGCACATATTGCATCACTTAAAACAGCAGCATAAAAAGCTTGTGGCGATGGAGGTTTCATCGCACGGGTTAGTGCAACAGCGTGTGGCACAATGCCAATTTAAAGCGGCGGTATTTACTAATTTATCGCGCGATCACCTTGATTACCATGGCGATATGGCAAGTTATGGCGACGCCAAGCTTATGCTGTTTCGCGATTTTGACCCACAGTTAGTGGTGCTAAATCAAGACGATGGGCAAGCAGAGCAATGGCTTGAAAAATACAGTTTTAATAATCTCATTTGTTATGGTCGTAAAAATTTAGCACCTAAAAATGCACAGTATGTGTATTTTTCTGATGTTGAGTATTCTAAAAATGGTATTTCGGCGCAATTGAGCACAAGTTGGGGTGATATTAGCGTAACATCGCCTCTATTTGGTGAGTTTAACTTATATAATTTAACTGCGGCACTGGCAACATTGTTGGGGCTAGGTTATCCGCTTGAGCAGTTAGCCGCCGGATGCGCGCATTTGCACCCCGTTGCTGGGCGTATGCAAGCGTTTAGCGAAGTTAATTTACCCACGTGCGTTGTTGATTACGCCCATACGCCTGATGCGCTTGCTCTGGCTTTACAAGCATTGCAAAAGCATGTGCCTGGTGGGGTTAGTTGTGTTTTCGGTTGTGGCGGCGATAGAGATAAAGGTAAGCGTGCCTTAATGGCGCAAGCAGCAGAGCAAAATGCAGATAAGGTTATTGTTACCAGCGACAATCCGCGTTCAGAAAACCCAGATGCTATTTTGGCAGATGTGGCAGCGGGTTTATCGCAGCCTGAAAAAGCCCATTTAGAGGCTGACAGAGCAAAAGCCATTCGCTATGCAATAGAAAATGCAAATGCGGATGACGTTATTTTAATTGCCGGCAAAGGCCACGAGGATTACCAAATTATTGGCGATCAACGTATCGACTTTTGCGATCGCAGTTATGTAAAAGAACAACTAAAAAAAGCAGTAAGAGGGATAACTCAATGATCCCAATGGACTTTGATTGGCTGGCAAATGTGCTAGCAACCGATTATCAAGGTGATAATCTCAATGTAGTAAATATTAATACCGATACCCGCAGCATTTGCGATGGTGAGGTGTTTTTAGCTTTAAAAGGCCCTAATTTTGATGGCCATAAGTTTATTGCTGACGCTAAACAAAAAGGCGCTATTGGCGTTATTGTTCAGCATAAAGTAGATGTAGATATTGTGCAGTTTGTTGTTAGCGATACCCGTATTGCATTAGGTAATATAGGTGCGGCGGTTATGGCGCAGGTTAACCCTAAAACCATTGCCATTACGGGCAGCGTGGGTAAAACAACGGTAAAAGAAATGTGCGCCGCTATTTTATCGGTGCACGGAGATGTGCTTGCTACAAAAGGTAATTTTAATAACGATATTGGCGTACCACTTACGCTATTACGTTTAGAGCCGCAGCACCGTTTTGCTGTTATAGAGCTTGGCGCTAATCATTTAGGCGAAATTGCTTACACTACCGCCATGGCAAAACCCGATGTAGCTGTGGTGTGTAATGTGGCCGCTGCGCATTTAGAAGGCTTTGGTAGTCTAATGGGAGTTGCTAAGGCAAAAGGTGAGATTTTTGATGGCCTAAAAGACGATGGCGTTGCCATTGTTAACTGCGATAGCGAATTTAGCCAATACTGGCTTGATAAATTAAAAGGGCGCACTGTTAAGTGTTTTTCAAGTACTGAAAAACTTGATATTTGGGCTGAAAATATCAGCCTAGACGAAAACGCTCGCGCAAGCTTTTTATTGTGTACACAAGATCGAAAAGTACCAGTAACGCTTGCTCTTCCTGGTAAGCACAACGTGAGCAATGCGCTTATTGCCGCGGCTTTAACCAGCGAGTTTGATGTATCACTTGAAGAGATAGCCACCGCACTTGCCACCATGGGCGATGTTAAGGGGCGTGTAAACTTAATAAAAGTAAGTGATTCACTGACCGTTATTGATGATACCTACAATGCAAATGTTAAGTCGGTAAAAGCTGCCATTGATTTATTAAGTGATATTCAAGGGCACCGTATTTTAGCACTGGGCGATATGGGAGAGCTTGGTGAACAAGCCAGAACTTATCATCAAGAAGTAGGCGAATACGCAAAACAACAAGGCATTGATGAGCTGTATACGCTGGGTGTGTTAAGTAAATACGCAAGCGATGTATTTGATAAGCCAAACCGTCATTTTTCTAACCGCGAAGAGATGCTCAAGCAAATTCAAACCAGTCTTAATAACACAAACAATAAAACCACGCTTGTGGTGAAAGGATCGCGCAGTTCTCGCATGGAATTATTAGTAACCGATTTAGTAAATGGCCAGCAACAAGCCATCAATGGAGTATCATAATGTTAGTTTGGCTGGCAGAGTATTTAACCCAATATTACAGTGGCTTTAATGTTTTTTCGTATTTAACCCTACGTGCCATTTTAGGCATATTAACAGCGTTAATGATGTCGCTTTATTTTGGCCCTAAGCTCATTCGTTCGTTACAAAAAATGCAAATTGGCCAAGTAGTGCGTGATGATGGCCCAGAATCTCACTTATCTAAAAAAGGCACTCCTACTATGGGGGGCTTACTTATTTTAGGCGCCATATTTACCAGCACCTTATTATGGGCTGACTTATCAAACAAATACGTATGGGCAACCTTATTTGTAATTGGCTCATTAGGTTTAGTGGGCTTTATAGACGACTACCGCAAAGTAATACGCAAAGACCCTAAAGGGTTAATTGCTAAATGGAAGTATTTTTGGCAATCGGTTATTGCTCTAGTGGTGGCAACTGCACTGTATGCAACGAGTACACAAGCGTCAGAAACCTCACTTGTTGTGCCATTTTTTAAAGATGTATTGCCACAATTAGGCTTGTTTTACATTGTAATTACTTACTTTGCATTAGTAGGCACTTCAAACGCGGTAAACCTGACTGATGGCTTAGATGGCCTGGCGATTGTGCCGACTATTTTAGTGGCGGCAGCACTTGCCATAATTGCTTATTTAACCGGTAATATTAACTTTTCGGCTTACTTACATATCCCGCATTTACCGCTTGCTAGTGAGCTGGTGGTTGTGTGTACCGCTATTGTTGGCGCTGGGTTAGGCTTTTTATGGTTTAACACATACCCAGCACAAGTGTTTATGGGTGATGTAGGGTCGCTCGCACTTGGCGGCGCGCTGGGCATTATTGCTATTTTAGTACGCCAAGAGCTACTGCTTATTATTATGGGTGGTGTGTTTGTAATGGAAGCTTTATCGGTAATTTTACAAGTGGGCTCATACAAATTACGCGGACAGCGCATTTTTAGAATGGCGCCGATTCATCATCATTACGAGCTAAAAGGTTGGCCAGAGCCACGTGTTATTGTGCGCTTTTGGATAATTTCAATTGTGCTAGTACTTGCTGGCCTTGCGACATTAAAGATTCGATAAATGCAGTATTTAAACGAGATAAAAAACAAACATATAACAGTGCTCGGACTCGGTGTAACCGGTTTGGGCATTGTGCGTTTTTTATTATCTCATGGTTTTGCACCCAAGGTCGTTGATAGCCGGGTTGCGCCACCAGGTATGGATTGGCTAAGCGAGCATGCTCCTGAGCTTAATACGCATTTTGGTGATTTAGCTAGCGCCGCGCTTTGTAAAACCGACATGATCATCATAAGCCCCGGGCTTAGCTTAAAAATTCCCGCAATTGTTCAAGCAATAGAGTCAGGCATTGAAGTAATTGGTGATGTAGAGCTGTTTGCTCGTATAAATACAAAACCGGTTGTTGCTGTTACAGGCTCTAATGGTAAATCAACCGTTGTTACCTTGGCCTACGAGGTATTAAAAGCAGCAGGTTATAAGGTGGCATTAGGTGGCAATATTGGCACTGCGGTATTGGATTTACTAAGCGATGATTTTGATGTGTATGTGCTGGAGCTTTCGAGTTTTCAGCTGGATACCTGCTCAAGCTTAAAACCAATAAGCGCAGCGGTATTAAATATATCTGAAGATCATTTAGATCGTTACGACAGCTACCAAGCCTATATCGACTCTAAATTAAGTATTTATAACAATGCTGAGCTTTTAGTAACCAACGCAGATGATATTCAAACTAAGCCTATTAGTCGCGCTTTAGCGCCGCAAATGAGCTTTGGCACCGACCATGGTGATTACCACTTAGCTGAGCGCAATAATGAGCTGCACTTTATAGTAAAAGGCGAGGCGTACTTACCTGTTAGCACGCTTACGGTCGTTGGTAAGCACAATTACTTAAATACACTTGCGGTTATGGCGTTATTAAGCCCGTTTGATATTAGTAAAGAGCAGTACGCAGCGGCGCTTTCTCAATTCAATGGTTTAGCGCACCGTTGCCAGTTTGTTGTTGAGCAACATGGTGTTCAATACTTTAACGACTCTAAAGCCACCAATGTTGGCGCCACTATAGCGGCAATAGATAGTTTGGCCTCAGATCACGAAAACCTGATTGTTATAGCCGGTGGTGATGCTAAAGGCGCTGATTTAAGTGCGTTAAAGCCATATATTAAAAGTCATGTAAAAGCGCTTGTATGCTTTGGTAAAGATGCAGCAGAGCTTGCTGCTTTAACGAGTAAATCGCACTTGGTAAACACAATGCAAGAGGCGGTATCGCTCGCTAAAGTACTTAGCAAGCGCAGTGACATTGTATTACTTGCGCCTGCCTGTGCCAGCATTGATATGTATAACAACTACATGCAACGCGGTGATGACTTTGTGCAATGTGTAATGGAAGGGCAATTATGATTGCCTTTGCCGATTTAAAAGAAACACTCATCCCAAAACCCTCAGCACAGCTTTACGATGTGCCACTGCTTTATTGCATGTTAATGCTTATAGGGGTGGGCTTTATAATGGTGACCAGCGCCTCAATGCCCACAGCCGAAAGGCTGTTTGATAACTCATACCATATTACCATTCGCCACAGCATGTTTTTAGCGATGGCATTTGTTTTATTTTGGATTGCAGCCAGCGTGCCTATGGATTGGTGGAAACGCTCAAACCCGTATTTGTTGCTGCTTGGTATGGTGCTACTTATTGCTGTGTTAATAATAGGCCGCGAAGTCAACGGCGCTAAGCGTTGGATACCCATTGGGCCTGTTGGTTTTCAGGTGGCCGAGGCCGCTAAATTATACTTTTTCAGTTATATAGCAGGCTACTTGGTAAGAAAGCGCGAAGAAGTACAAGAAAATATTAAAGGCTTTGCTAAGCCTATCGCTGTATTCGCGGTATATGCCTTACTTATTTTACTGCAGCCCGATTTAGGAACCGTGGTGGTTATGTTTGTAACAACTGTGGGGTTGTTATTTTTGGCCGGCGCAAAGTTATGGCAATTTTTTGTACTTATTTTAACGGGCGTAGGGCTTGTTGTATTACTGATTATTGTAGAGCCATACAGAATGGCGCGAGTGGTGGGCTTTTTAGACCCTTGGGAAGACCCATTTGGTAAAGGGTATCAGTTAGTGCAGTCGCTTATGGCCTACAGCCAAGGTGGCTGGTTTGGCCAAGGGTTAGGTAACAGCGTGCAAAAGTTACAGTATTTACCCGAGGCGCATAACGATTTTATTTTTGCCGTTATAGGTGAAGAGCTAGGCCTTGTAGGTGTAGCAAGTATTTTATGTGTGTTGGCTGTGTTTGTATTTAGGGCGCTTTTAATAGGCCAACAAGCTTTAAAATGTGGCAAAGAATACGAAGGCTATTTTGCGTTTGCTATTGGCATTTGGTTTGCGTTTCAAACCATGGTTAATGTAGGCGCCAGTGCAGGGTTATTACCGACTAAAGGGTTAACCTTGCCGTTTATTTCGTATGGTGGTTCAAGTTTATTAATAATGACGATTGCCACCGGTATTTTATTGCGTGTTGATTTTGAAACTAAAATGGCAACCAAACAAGCCACCTCACGCGGAGGTAAGCGATGAGTAAAAAATTAGTAGTTGTGGCCGGTGGTACAGGTGGGCATATATTCCCAGGTATTGCTGTAGCCGATTATTTAAAAGAGCAAGGCTGGCAAGTAAGCTGGATAGGCACGCCAGATAGAATGGAAGCGGATGTTGTACCAAAGCATAACATTGAGATTGATTTTATTAATGTAAAAGGCGTACGCGGCAATGGCTTAAAGCGTCTTATTAAAGCCCCATTCATGGTACTTAATGCAATATTGCAGGCGCGTAAGGTATTGAAATATCAGCAACCAGATGTAGTGCTTGCTATGGGTGGCTATGTAACCGGGCCAACCGGCATTGCCGCTAAAAGTTTAGGCATTCCACTGGTGATTCATGAGCAAAATGCAGTGGCAGGAATGAGCAACAAGTGGTTGGCAAAATTTGCTAACAGAGTACTTGCTGCGTTTCCAAGCGCCTTTGCACCAGGGCAAGCCGAATTAGTCGGTAACCCAGTACGTGCAAGCGTTGCTAATGTAGCTAAACGTGATGTTTCAAGCCCTATTAATATTTTAGTGGTGGGAGGCTCGCTAGGCGCACAAGTGCTTAACCAAACACTGCCAGAGGCGTTTAATTTACTTGCTAAAACAGCGCCAATTAAAATGTGGCACCAAACAGGTAAAGGCCATATTGAGGGCGTGAAAAGTGAGTATGCGAAAAGCAACATTGCAGATGAAGACCTAAAAGTTGCTGAATTTATAGATGATATGGACGCCGCCTACGCGTGGGCCGATATTGTTATTTGCCGTGCTGGTGCACTGACTGTTAGTGAAATTGCCGCCGCGGGTAAAATGGCTGTGTTTGTGCCGTTTCCACATGCGGTAGATGATCATCAAACCGCCAACGCAAAATATTTAGTAACCGCAAATGGCGCGCTTTTAATGCCTCAGCCGCAGTTTAATAAAGATTCAATAGTTGAGCTATTAAACCCGTATTTGGCAAAGCCTATATTAATTAAACAAATGGCCAGCAATGCTAAGCAGCAAGCCATTTTAGATGCCACAGCAAGCGTTGCTTCGCACTGTGAGCAAGTAACAAATAAGAGAAAATAAGTGAAAGATAAGTCAATACAAGAACAACAAACTCGACCTGCTATGCGTCGAATAGAAACCATCCATTTTATTGGTATTGGTGGTGCGGGTATGGGCGGCATTGCTGAAGTACTGGCTTTTGAAGGCTACCGCATTACAGGCTCAGATATAGCGCACAGCGCAATGACCGAACGCTTAATTAAAGCCGGTGCAGAAGTATTTATAGGCCATCACGAAAACAACGTAAAAGATGCCAATGTAGTTGTTGTTTCAAGTGCTATTGACGAAACAAACCCTGAGATTATTGCTGCAAAAGCAGCGCGTATACCGGTAGTTCGCCGTGCAGAAATGCTTGCCGAATTAATGCGTTTTCGCCATGGCATTGCCATTGCGGGCACACATGGTAAAACCACAACAACCAGTTTAATTGCCAGCATTTATGCTCAGGCAGGGCTTGATCCTACTTTTATTATTGGTGGCTTATTAAATAGCGCGGGCAGTAACGCAAAAGTGGGCAAGAGCGACTTTTTAATTGCTGAGGCAGATGAAAGCGATGCATCGTTTTTGCATTTACAGCCTATGGTATCGGTGATCACCAATATTGAAGAAGATCACATGGAAACCTATAGCGGCAGCCTTGAGAAAATGAAAGACACTTATGTGGACTTTATTCATAACCTGCCATTTTATGGCTTAGCCGTAGTGTGCATAGACTCGCAAGTAGCAAGTGAGCTGATCCCGCGTTTTGGTCGCCCTGTGATCACGTATGGCGAGTCAAAAGATGCCGACTACCGCATGAGCGATTTTAGCCAATCAGCAAGTACTTGTACTTTTACAGTGACACATAAAAGCGGTGAAAGCTTAAGTGCAACGCTTAATATGCCAGGTAAGCACAACGCACTTAATGCCACGGCGGCAATTGCAGTGGCTAAAGATCAAAACATTGCTAACCACGCAATTTTAGAGGCGCTGCAAAAATTTGAAGGCATAGGACGACGCTTCCAGCATTATGGCAATTTTGAAAATGAGCGCGGCAATGTCATGCTGGTGGATGATTACGGACATCACCCATCAGAAGTTGCTGCCACCATTGCAGCGGTACGCGAAGGCTGGCCAGAAAAGCGTTTAGTTATGGTTTATCAACCACACAGGTTTACCCGTACACGCGATTTATACGAAGACTTTGTAAAAGTATTAGCAGATGTAGATCAACTTTTATTACTAGATGTGTACAGTGCCGGCGAAGAGCCTATTGTTGGCGCAGACAGTAAAAGCCTGTGCCGCAGCTTACGTCAGCGCGGAAAAGAGCCTCTACATGTAGCAACGAGCGCAGAGCTTGCTGGTGTGCTGGCCGATAACTTACAAAATAACGACTTAGTTTTAACGCAAGGCGCTGGTAATATAGGACAATTGGTTAAAACATTAGCGGCAACAGGTATGTCGGTGGAAAAATTAAAGCAAGGTGAAGTATGACGCAAGAAAACGCGCAATTTGGTAAAGTAGCTGTACTGCTTGGGGGTAACTCAGCAGAGCGCGAAGTGTCACTACGTTCAGGGCAAGCGGTGCTTAATGCACTACAAAATGCCGGCGTTGATGCCATTGCTTTTGACCCGCAAAATCGCTCTTTGTGGGAGCTAAAAGAATTACAGGTCGATCGTGTTTTTATTGCTTTGCATGGCCGTGGTGGCGAAGATGGTACAGTGCAAGGCGCGCTTGAATTTATGAATTTGCCATACACGGGCAGCACTGTATTAGGCTCAGCCTTGGCAATGGATAAAGTCCGTTGTAAGCATTTATTTAAATCTGCAGGGCTAAGCACAGCGCCTTATGCAGTTGTTGATGCTAAAAAAGGCTTTGATGCAAAAGCCATTATGGATGAGTTTAAAAAAGTAATGGTTAAGCCATCGCACGAAGGCTCAAGCATAGGTATGGCGCAAGCAAGTACCGCTCAAGAGCTTGAAGATGCCCTTACACACGCTTTTAAGTTTGATAGCCAAGTATTAGTAGAGCAGTGGATAACTGGGCGCGAATTTACCGTGACGGTATTAGGCGATGAAGTACAGCCTGTGATTGAAATGACGACTCCAAATGGTTTTTACGATTACCAAGCTAAGTATCAATCAAATACAACACAGTATCATTGCCCTGCAGATTTATCGGCGCAAGATACACAGCACTTACAGGCTATCTCGTTAGAGGCGTTTGATTTAGTGGGTGCAAGCGGCTGGGGCCGTGTAGATGCCATGCAAGATGAGCAGGGGAATTTTTATTTATTAGAGGTAAATACAGTCCCTGGCATGACCGAAAAATCGCTGGTACCCATGGCGGCAAAAGCAAATGGGGCAACATTTGAGCAATTAGTTGTTCGCATTTTGGGGCAAACGCTTTAATATGCATCCCCTTTTAGAAAAAGCTCAACAATTAAAACAGCAACTTAACTTTAATTGGTCGCTAATTTTTGGTGTGAGCTTTTTTCTGGTGGTAGTGATTGGGCTCGTGCAAATAACTACCGGTGTATCTGATTGGCTAGTAGAGAACAAAGATGCACAAATAAAGCACTTAACAGTGCTAGGAAAGCCCAAATACACTGACGAAAAGGCCATAATAAAAGCAATAAAAAAGGCCGATTTAAGCAGTTTTTTTGAGCTAGATGTAAAACGCGTACAGCAACTGGTAAAAGATTTACCTTGGGTTGCAACCGTATCGGTACGCAAGCAATGGCCCGATACAATACAAGTGTACGTAGTTGAACACGAAGCCGTAGCCCATTGGAATAGCGATTTACTGCTAAACCAAAGTGGCGATGCCTTTGAAGCAAGTAGCGATAAACTCGCCAATGATTTACCGCAACTTTACGGCCCAGAAGGCAGCGAAAAAGAAGCGTGGATTGCCTTTAAGCAGTTTGACGAAATGCTAAAGGTAAATGCATTAACGTTAAAAAGCTTAGCCCTTTCGGAGCGTTTTTCGTGGCAGTTATGGTTAGATAATGGTGTGCGCTTAAATTTAGGGCGCAAAGATAAAGCAAAGCGAGTACAGCGGTTTATAGATGTGTACCCGCGCATGGAAAAGCGTGCAGATGCACAAATAGATGCAATAGATTTACGCTATGATACCGGCCTTGCAGTTAGCTATAAGCCTGTGCAAGAACAGCAATTACAAAATAAGAGTAAGGCATGACTAAGTCAGCAGAAAGAAACCTAGTGATTGGATTAGACGTTGGTACCTCAAAAGTGGTGGCCACGGTAGGTGAAATCACCGCAGATAACAAGCTCAGCATTGTTGGTGTGGGCAGCCAAGTATCTCATGGTATGGATAAAGGCGGCGTTAACGATTTAAACTTAGTGTCTGAGTCGATTCGCCGAGCAATAGATGAAGCCGAGTTAATGGCTGATTGTCGTATTAGCTCAGTGTACTTAGGGATTTCTGGCAAGCACATACAATGTCAAAACGAAAGCGGCGTGGTTGCTATCAATAATACAGAAGTAACCGATGAAGACATTGAAAATGTAATTCATATAGCGCGCTCTGTGCCCATTTCGGCCGAGCGTAAAATGCTGCATGCATTACCGCAAGAATACAGCATTGATATGCAAGAGGGCATTAAAAACCCCCTTGGTATGAGCGGTGTACGTATGGAAGCACGTGCACACATTATTACTTGCTCAAACGACATGGCTAAAAACATTGAAAAATGTGTTGAGCGCTGTGGTTTAGAGGTTGATCAGCTTATATTTACCGCACTTGCATCGTGTTACTCGGTTTTAACCGATGATGAAAAAGAGCTTGGCGTAGCGGTACTTGATATTGGTGGTGGTACAATGGATATCACTATTTATATTAACGGGGCATTACGTCATTCTTCGGTTATCCCAGTGGCGGGTAATCAAGTAACCGGTGATATTGCAAAAATATTTCGTACACCTATATCACATGCTGAGTCACTCAAAGTACAATATGCATGTGCAAGTAGCCAAATGGCCAGTAACGAAGACACCATAGAAGTACCAAGTGTAGGCGGGCGACCAGCACGATTAATGTCGCGCCATACTTTATCTGAAGTGGTAGAGCCTCGTTTTAGAGAATTATTTGAATTAGCGATGGAAGAAATTCGTCGCTCAGGTTTAGAAGACCAAATTGCGGCAGGCCTCGTTATTACAGGCGGGACTGCTAAAATGACTGGCGCAATGGAAGTGGCTGAAGACATTTTCCAAATGCCAGTGAGAATAGGCAAACCAATCGGGATAGTTGGTTTGACAGACTACGTAGACGATCCTTCGTACGCAACCGCTGTAGGTTTGTTACAATACGGGCGCACTATGCAATCGATGAATGCACAAAAGTCGAAAGCAGAGGATAATAATAATTGGTGGAACCGCATTACTAAATGGTTCCAAGGCGAGTTTTAAAGTACTCAAGTCGGAGAGTAAACATGTTTGATATGATGGAACAACACAGCGAAGAAGCTGTAATTAAGGTAATTGGCGTGGGCGGTGGCGGCGGTAACGCTGTTGAGCACATGGTAAAACAACAAATAGAAGGCGTGCGCTTTATAGCCGCAAATACGGATGNCCGCTGCCGATATTACCGTACAACTAGGCACGCAAATAACCTCAGGGTTAGGTGCAGGTGCAAACCCAGAAGTAGGCCGCGAATCGGCTGAAGAAGATGCAGAAACAATTCGTGCCAGCCTTGAAGGCGCAGATATGGTATTTATTGCTGCCGGCATGGGTGGTGGTACAGGTACTGGTGCTGCACCAGTGGTTGCTAAAATTGCCAAAGAATTAGGTATTTTAACGGTTGCTGTAGTAACGCGTCCTTTTGACTTTGAAGGCAAAAAGCGCGCAGCAGCTGCTGAACAAGGCATTAACGAATTGTCAGAAATTGTAGACTCACTTATTACAATTCCGAACAATAAATTGCTTAAAGTTTTAGGTAAAGGGACTACACTGTTAGATGCCTTCGCTAAAGCAAACGACGTACTTTTTGGTGCGGTTCAAGGTATTGCTGAGTTAATTACACGTTCTGGTTTAATTAACGTGGATTTCGCCGACGTACGTACCGTAATGTCAGCAATGGGTACTGCCATGATGGGCACAGCCTCTGCATCAGGCCCAGATCGTGCTCAAGAAGCTGCAGAAGCGGCTATCTCAAGCCCATTACTAGAAGACGTTGATTTAACCGGTGCTAAAGGTATTTTGGTTAATATTACCGCGGGTATGGACATTGCGATTGAAGAATTTGAAATTGTGGGTAACCACGTTAAAGCGCTAGCGTCTGAAAATGCAACCGTAGTTGTGGGTGCAGTTATTGACCCAGAAATGAGCGACGAGTTACGTGTAACTGTTGTTGCTACGGGGTTAGGCGGCGATCGTCGTCCGCAGTTTGGTATTGTTGATAACGGCTTTAAAAAGGCATCAGGTTCTGATGTAGCAAGTTCATCAAACCAATCTAGCAGCATGTACGTACCAAGCTTTGCAAGCCAAGGCACAAGCACTGAAGAAACGACGCCAAGCACGCAAGTAGAAAGCAAAGAACAAGCGCCATCTACAAGCTCAAGCAACACGGCAAGTTCATCAGCGCAAAACAGTAAAAAAGCGGATAAATCAGAAGGCGGAGATTATTTTGATATTCCGGCTTTTTTACGTAAGCAGGCTGATTAACATTTACTAATGCTTTTGTTTGAAATATGTACAAATATTGAAAGGCAAAAGGATTTATGTTAAACTCCGCCGTCTAACTGTAACTGATTTAAAAGTGAGCGAACCTATGATTAAACAGCGTACGATTGCACAAGTAGTCAAAGCCATAGGAATTGGACTTCATAAAGGTGAGAAGGTCACAATAACTCTCCGACCTGCGAGCGCAAATACCGGGATTGTATTTCGTCGCGTCGACCTTGATCCGGTTGTTGATTTTGAAACAACACCTGAAGCCGTTGGTGATACGCAGCTGTGTACCTGTTTAATTAACAAAGATGGCGTTCGCTTATCAACGACTGAGCACCTAATTGCCGCGGTTGCTGCAATGGGTATCGATAATTTAATTGTTGAATTAGACAGCTCAGAAGTGCCGATTATGGATGGTAGTGCATTACCGTTCATTTATTTGTTACAAAAAGGCGGCATTGAAGAGCAAAATGTTGCGAAACGCTTTATTCGTATAAAAGAAAAAGTACGTATTGAAGAAGGTGATAAATGGGCCGAAGTAGAACCATATGATGGTTTTCACATCGACTTTGAAATTGCCTTTGATCACCCGGCCATTAATGAAAGCCGCCAGCGCATTGGTTTAGATATTACTGCGCAAAGCTTTACTGAAGAAATTAGCCGTGCACGTACATTTGGTTTTATGAAAGACATTGAATACATGCATGCTAATAACCTAGCACTTGGTGGCAGCATGGACAGCGCAGTAGTACTTGATGACTTTAAAGTACTAAACCCAAATGGTTTGCGCTACAGCGATGAATTTGTAAAACACAAAATATTAGACTGTGTGGGCGACATGTTTATGACAGGTCATAACCTACTAGGTAAAGTAACGGCTTATAAATCGGGTCACGATTTAAATAATAAGTTACTTCGCAAAATTATGGCAACAGAGTCAGCATGGGAGTGGGCAACATTTGAAACGCCTGTTACGATGCCTGCACCCGGCCTTGAATTAGCGACGGCCTAATTTAGTATTTTTTAAAAATACACGCTCACAAACAGTTATAAAAAATGACGCTTAATAGCGTCATTTTTTTTGCCTTAAATTAGCGAGTTGCAGCTAATTACTATTAATTTTTAATAATTAACGCGCAGCTTAAAGCGCTAAAATTGTTGGTAACTGTGCCAGTTCAGTTATGGTGTAGGTTGGGCTTATGCCTGCTGGTAACTGCTCGCCTGGGTGCTGTAGCCAACAGGTATCAATACCGGCATTATTGCCTCCTAAAATGTCGCTAGAGGCAGTGTCGCCCACCATTAATATTTTGCTTTTGTCTGGGTTACCCATAAGCTCAAATGTGTGCTCAAAAATAGCCTTGTTAGGCTTAGCAATGCCTACCAGCTCTGATATAACCAGCCAATCAAACATATTTTCAAGGCCGGTATGCGCTAGGCGCAGGGCTTGCAAACGTGCAAAGCCATTAGTAATAATACCCAATCGTGCATGCGGTTTTAAGGCATTTAGTAAATCGATTGCGCCGGGGAGTGGTTCACAAATTTGTGCCATAGCATCTAAAAATGCATCGTTTAGCTCCTTAGCGGGTACCCCTAATTTTACAGCCCACTCGTTAAAGCGGGTTACTTGTAAGTAATCGGCACTAATTTTTCCATCTTGATAATCTATCCACAGCTGCTTATTAGTTTTTTGGTAATGGATGTAATCGGCTTGGGTAAACTCAATGTTGTACGCTTTAAACATGCGGGTCATTCCCGCTAAAATATCAAACCTGAATAGTGTTTCGTCTGCATCAAACAGTACATAACTGTATTTCATTAATTTTCCTGATAAAGGCTAGGGTGTAAAAAAGGAGCCATAGCTAAGGTAAGCGCTTGGGTGTAGGTGCTTTGGCGAGTGGCATGGTTGTTTGTGAGAAGCCCTATCGCGCCGACTTTTTGCTTAACATTATGGGTGTTAAATGCTTTATCCATCACATCGCCAAGCTCTTCTCCGCTTAGCAGCGCGTTATATAACACTTGCGGTAACGGCAGGTTACTGCTGCGTCCTATCGCTTGCTCAGAGCCATTATTAATAACAACATAGGCAAAGGTTGCAGCTCCATAGCTAAATTGCTCTGCACCGCCCTCCATTGCACAGTAGTAATCTGCTTGGTACATGCTTTTACAGTAAGTAACTCGGTTTTGTGCGCCTATACGGGTTTGTTCCTCGCCAATTGGTTGATCGGGAACATTTGAGGGAGCATCAACGCCTTGGCAATCAATTTCATAACTAGGAAAGTACATTGCAAAAATATGTTTTGCAGCGTTAATTTTTACTGGGTTTTTAGAGCCCACAATAATTTTTAATGAGTGCGACACGTTTTCCCTCACTGTTAGCAAAAGCAGCAGTGTACGTCAGAAGTGTAAATCATAAAAGAGGGGCTAAATGGGTATATCTAAAGGGGCTAGGTTTTCAAGAGCACGCTTTTTAACAATAATGTCTTTAATTAGCGGAGTAAGCACCAGCTCCATTGCTAAACCCATTTTACCGCCTGGCACCACAAGGGTATTTATACGCGACATAAAGCTGCCTTCAATCATCTGTAAATAATACGGAAAATCAACGTCATCAATTCCTCTAAAGCGAATAACCACAAAGCTTTCATCTAGCGAAGGAATATCTTTTGCGCTAAATGGGTTTGACGTATCAACCGTTGGCACACGTTGAAAGTTAATATGGGTGCGCGAAAACTGCGGTGTGATGTGGTTAATGTAGTCATCCATACTGCGTACAATTGAGTCCATTACTTTTTCGCGAGAGTGGCCGCGGTCTTGCGTATCGCGGATCAATTTTTGGATCCATTCAAGGTTAATAATAGGCACCATGCCTATAAGCAGATCCACGTGCTTAGCTACATCATGATCTTGATCAACCACGCCACCGTGCAAGCCTTCGTAAAACATTAAATCAGTGTTTGTTTCAAGATCTTGCCAAGGTGTAAAGGTCCCCGGTAATTGATTGTATGGCACTGCTTCGTCAAAGGTATGTAAGTATCGGCGCAATTTGCCTTGGCCTGTTTCGCCGTAGGTACCAAATAAGGTTTCTAATGCGCCAAAGTCATTGGCTTCACGGCCAAAGTAACTTATGTGTTTACCTTCTTGTTGTGCTTCGCGTACTTTTTTATCCATTTCTGGGCGCGTGTAACGATGAAAGCTATCTCCTTCGATAAAAGCCGCATCAATGTTGAGGCTACGAAAAATATGTTTAATTGCATTGGTGGTAGTGGTAGTTCCCGCACCCGACGAACCTGTAATAGCAATGATAGGATGTTTAGCTGACATGTATTTTCTCTTTTTTAGGACCAAGTTAGTTATAAAGAGTTGACTGACTTAGGTCAAGTGACGCCATCGGCAAATAACGTTATCATGAGGTGCTTAAAAATAAAACGAGAGAAAGCATGAAACTTATTAAACCATGGCTTGGGCTAGTCTCTTTAGCGGCGCTAAGCCTTGCTACAGCGCAGGCTAGCATGCCTAAAAGCCAAATATTACTTGCTGATTTAAATACACCCTACGGTATGCAAGTGAGTATAGTGAGCGACAAAAACAGCTATAACAACCAACCTTATTTAACAAACCAGGGTATTTATTTCACCCATGAAGTTATTTCAAGCGAGCAAAGTCAAACCGATATTGCCTATTATGATTTAGCAACCAAGCAAGTAAGCAACTTAACTAATACGCCAGTGAGCGAATATTCGCCCACTGTTATGCCCTCAAAACAAAGTTTATCGGCCATTGTGGTAGAGCAAGATAGCAAACAAAAGTTGTGGCAATACCCACTCGATAATGAGCAAGCACCAAGCCGTATTTTTGATTGGATTGAACCTGTTGGCTACCACGCATGGGGCGCTCAAAACGACTTAGTGATGTTTATTTTAGGTGAGCCACATACATTGCAATATACTTCGGTTGCTGCGGCAAAAGGCGAGGTGGTAGCAAGTAACATAGGGCGTACGCTTATTTATAACAGTAAAACCGCAACATTTTTATTTAGTTACACAAAAAATGATCAGCATATTTTAGCAAGCTTTAACCCGCAATCTAAACAGGTAGAAGATTTACTTAGATTGCCAGAGCAAGTACAAGACTTTATTTTAAAAGATGCTAATACAGTGGCTTATGCGGTTAAAAACCGTGTATATATGCGTAATTTAAGCGGCAGCGATGAGGTTTCTCAATGGCTTAACTTGAGCCCATATTGCGAGACAAACATAACGCGAATGAGTTATAAAAACGACAAACTTGCCTTTGTATGCGATGTAAAATAATTCGGACTTTGCAGCGCGTATAGGCTAATGTAATGCACAATTAAACATTAAAGGGATCACCACGTGGCTTATAGTGCAGATGAGTTAACAGAGCAGCTCATTCAGTTAAAGTGCAGAAGCAACTTTAAAATTAAAAACATTGCTGAGTACATGTTAGCAAATTCTAAAGAAGCAATTTATACCCACAGCGAAGCGGGTAAAGGCAAAATAATTATTCGCCCAGCCTTTGAGGTGTTTAGCGATGATTTTGCAACAATTGATGAGGTAACACGAGTACAAGGTTATTTTCATAGTAGTGAGATGACACGCTTTCCTACACGTATTCACAAAAGTGCGCAGCCGATTCACTATGGTGTGGCCTTTAAAATTAACTCAGAGCAAGCAGCAAAAGACTTTATTGCCAAGCTAACACAGATTATTAACGGGTAAATAAAAGCCGCTGAGTGAGTAACTCAGCGGCTTTTTTAATTATGCATATTTACTTTTAATTAAGCTTACTTGCTTTTTAAAAAGTCATTAACTGATGCCAGTTCACGCTCTTTAAGCGCAATACAGTCATGGGTACTTTCTTCGAGCTTGCTTAGCGTACGCGCGTAGCCCGGTGTTTCTTCAATTTTATCTTTAAAGAATGCTTGCGTGGTTGCTAAACTTTGTTCATCACAACGCGCGGTTGTAAAGTACGGTAAGTTAGGCACAAAAAACGGCGGTAAGCTTTGTGTTACCTTGTCGTAATTGTTGTATATCCACTCAATAAATAGTGCTTGGCGTGGCTCGCTATAACTTTGACCTGCTAAAATAGTGCGCATATCAGATGCGGTTACTTCGTCGGTTAGGGTGTACGCTAATACTTGCTTTTGTAACTGCGCTTTACCCATAAAGCCCATTGCAGCCAGCATGTTTGTGCGTACTTGTGGATCTTTAGTGGTTTTAAAGGTTGCCATAAATTGATCAAGTAAGGCTTTATCCCCATTATAGGCGGCAAGTTTTAAGTAGGTAGCTGCTAAATACGGATCCACTTTTTGCGGATCGTTTAAGTACACTTGCGTTTGCTCTTTTGCTTTGCTGATCACACGTTGATCTTCGCCATCAAAACCTAGTAAGGACACAACACCCGCACGTAGTTGAGATACTGCACCGTCTTCGCCAGCTTGTGCTTCAAGTGAGTATTTTTTAGCTGCAGGCATTACTGCACTGCGAATAAACTCAGGCCATAACGCTTCGTTGCTTTCATCTTTAAAGGTATTTTTTTGCGATACCAAGTAGCCCAGCGCTGTATTTGCAACACGAGGGTGATCATCGCTCACAAATACTTCTAAGGTTTGCATTAACTTAGCCGCCGATATTACACCCGCATCAAGTAGTGCATCAGTGGCAGAGAGCAGCGCTAAACGCTCACGATCATTAAGTGCTTGCGGAGCATGTTTTATTAGTGAATCAAACTGCGCATCGTCCATTACCCAACGGTAATAACCTAGCGCCCCTTCATCGGGATAAATCCACTGTGGCTCAAAATCAAGTGTTAGGGTTTGGCTTTGCTTATTGAGTAAAATACTGGCTGTTTTTACTTTATCGCCAGCGCCATATTTTATCCCAACGGGGACATTCCAAAGCTGTGCGGGTGCATCTACACCAGCATTAGCAAAGCGACTTTGCGATATAGTAATTTTTTTACCGTCTTGTTTTACATCTACAAGCGGAAAGGAAGACTGTTCAATAAATGATTTTAAAACACTCGCAACATCTTTATTAGAAGCTTTACCTAGCGCTTCCCATAAATCGGCTGCTTCGGCGTTTTTATACGAGAATTTTTTTAAGTAACTTTGAATCCCTTTTTGGAATGCGTCTTCACCAATCCAGTTTTCAACCATAGCCAGTACAGCGCTGCCTTTACTGTAGGCAAGCNCCATCCATAATATCGGCTTCGGTTTTAATCGGTTTACGAATCGGCTTAGTGCTTAAGCGAGCATCTAATGCCATTACGTTGTTTTGTGGTAAATCAAGGTGAGATTCAAATTCTGGATTAAGCTGCTTAGTAATCTTTGCCGCCATCCAGCTGGCAAATGCTTCGTTTAACCATAAGTCGTTCCACCACTTCATGGTAACTAAGTTACCGTACCATTGATGGGCAAGCTCGTGAGCAATAATCGACACATTACGCTGTTTTTTACTGCGTGTAGCAGCTGCTAAATCAACCAGTAATATATCTTCGCGGTAGGTTACTAGGCCTGAGTTTTCCATTGCGCCAAAAGGAAACTCGGGTACTGCTACCGAGTCGAGCTTTTTATAAATATAAGGAATACCAAAATACGCCTCAAGTGCAGCAAGTACTTTTGGCATGTTCTCTTTTGCGTAATCAGCTAAATGAATTTTACCCTGCGGGGTAATAACACGCCCTGGAATTGGCATGTCTTTTATTTCAAGCTCTTCAAAAGGGCCCACGGCCATAGCCACTAAATAAGAAGGAATAGGTGGCGTTTTATCAAAGTAATGCGTTGTCATCTCGCCGTTAACTGTGGTTTTAAGCTCTGGCGTATTGGCATAAACCTTTTGAGACGTTGGCGCTGTAATCGTCAACTGAAACGGTATTTTATAACTTGGTTCATCAAATACCGGAAATGCACGGCGTGCATCATTCATTTCAAACTGAGTAAATAAATAAGGTGTACCCTGATCAATTGTTTTGTATAAGCCCACACTTTGGCGATTATACGGCGCCGAAAAATCTATTTTTAGGGTGTACTTACCCGGTTGAATTTGCTCATCACAGCTAAATTTTACTTTTTCTGTTTTTAGCATTTCGTTATTTAAGTCGCAGTTTTTATCGCCTAGTAACTGCGCCATTTTAACAGCGTAAGCCACGCCGTTAAGTTCAATGTAATGAGTGGGTTTTAACACTTCTAGGGCTATTTCTGTCATCCCTGTAAAGGTGTCTTGGCTTGGGTCGAGTGTTAACGACACCTTTTGTGAACTTGGTTTAGCAAGCTTTTCGATAACGAACTCGTTAGCGTTGGCAGTAGTCATTGCTAAAGCAACACTTACTGTTAATAGGCTTTTTAAAAACATAGTGATCCCTAGATTGTTGTTGTTAGAAACTGACTCAAACAGGCATTTCTATGCCCTTAAAAATTGAGATTTAGATATCCTAGCAGTTTTTTTTATGAGAGTAATTTAATAAAGTGGCTGCTTGGATTTAAAATAGTAACAAATAGTGTCAGTGGCTCTGGCGCAGCTTAAAGCGCTGCCAATGCAGCTGTGGGTTAATGGTGCGAATTTGCTGTATTACGTTGTTTAGTAAGGCGGTATCGTCAAATTTATCATTGGGGTATTCGTTAAACCCCATTAAATAATTAAAGGCGTCTTTTGAATTAGCCTGTAATGCGTAAATACGCACTTGTTGCTCAAAATTAAGTCGTAGGCTACTTATGGCGGTTTTCATACCAAGTTGATCAACAGTGGGAATGGCACATTTTTGCAAATAACCCGCACGCTCACCTTCACCAGTAAACCAAATGCGTACTTTTTCGCTGTAACGGCCAGACTTAGCCGGTAAATCAAACAACAAACGTGTGTGATTATGTGCTTTAACAAAGGCAATAAAGTCGTTAAGCCCTGCATCAACTAAGGCTTGATGCACCGGAACCAAGCGTGCTTTTATTTTTCCATTAGTATGAAAATTAAAACATAAAATGCCATTTTTAAGCTCAAGATCGTCAAGCGTTAAGCAGCCAATTTCATCGCTATATGCGCCACTGTAATAGGCAATTAAAGGCAACCAAAAATGCCAATGCTTTGCTTGCTCTCTTGCTACTTTAAAGTCGCCATAAATATAGCCGTTATAAAGCGTATGCAGTTCCATTGCTGAAAAAGGGCGGCGGCCAAGATGGGTTTTCAACGTAATCCCTTGAAATTAATGACATGTTATATTTTATACTTAAAACAGATAAACATGCGAGTATCGATTTTAGTATTTATGTTTTTAGCTACAAAACAAAAACACCCACTTAAAAAGCAGGTGTTGTATTCACTATTTAATTTATAGTGGCAGTTATTCGCTAAGTGCGCGTGCTAAGCCAACAGGCTCTATTTCTACACACACTTGGTCGTCATTCCAATTTAAACCAACTAATGCGCTGTCTTCGTTTAAATCTTCTACCCACTCATCTAAAAATTCATCTAAATTAATTTCTACAGGCGTAAATTCTTGCCACTCTTCTTTACACTGGGCTTTTGCTGCGTCTTCGCTTTCCCATAAAAGCAGTACATCCGTTTCGGCAAACTGGTTAGATTCGCACACTACAAAGCCGCCGTCGTCGCCACCTAACGCCCACACTTGCTCGCTTAAACGTACTTTTTCTACAAAGCTAACTAGTTGTGATTCAATTTCAATATCGCTCATGTGTTTACCTTATTTGTTTAGAGTCTGGGATCGGTGCTTACTGCAGCTTGACGCGTGCCATAGTCGTTATAAAAACTGACTAAAGCAGCGTGTTGGCTAAAGTCTGTTAATTCACGAAAGCAAATCCAATCAAGTAGGCAGTATAAACTGATGTTAAGGCATTCACAGCCTTTAAATTCATCATCGTTTAAATGACTATTTAAATAGCTTAATGTTTGTGCAATTCGTTCGTTTTGCAGATTAAAAAATAATTTATCGTCGCTAGTATCAAACCCTGAGCGTCTGCTAAGTGCTAATTCTACTAACGAGTCGTTACAGGCGTTAATAATATTTAGTAGGTGCTCTTGCGACCAGCTTAGTGGTGTTTTACCAGCCTTGGCGATAAGGTAACGTAAAATAATGGTTGAATCGCTTAGCGTTAAATCACCATCAATTAAAACCGGTATTTTTCTTCCTGGGTTGTTACTGGCTAAGGTAGGGCGGTCTTGCTCAGAAAAAATATCTAGGTTTACTAGCGCTAAGTCAACATTGTTTTGTGCTGCCCACATTCTTACTCTGCGCGCAAATGGAGAAGGGTTAGATCCTATAAGTTTCATAATTGCTCCTAAAAAAAGCCGCATAAGCGGCTTTTTGTGTTGCGATAAGTCAACGTTATTCTGAACGGCTTGTCACTTCTAGTAAGTGATAGCCAAACTGTGTTTGTACAGGGCCTTGTACTTGATTAATTGGCGCTGAAAATACAACTTTATCAAACTCAGGTACCATCATACCTGGGCCAAACTCGCCAAGTGCTCCGCCGTCTTGACCAGAAGGACAGTTTGAATATGTTTTTGCAAGCTCTGCAAAGTCTTCGCCTTGTTCAATCTTAGCTTTTAAATCTAAGCACTCTGCTTCGCTGTCTACTAAAATGTGCCTTGCACTTGCCACTGCCATAAAATCTCCTGTTTAAAGTTGGTGTATTTAACCATTAAAGCCAGTCTAGTTAGTTTTAACTCGCAGTACCAGTATAAACTTAATTGATGAGTAGCGTATTTTCAATTGCATCAATTAATTCTTTTGAATTAGGAGCTACTTTACTGTTAAAGCGTTTAATTGTTTTGCGATCAGCTGAAACTAAATATTTATAAAAGTTCCAGTTAGGTGAGCTGGTTTGTGCGTTTAAGTGTTTAAATATTGGATTTGCATCACTGCCGCGAACTTCGCTGGTAGTAAACATAGTAAAAGTAACGCCGTAATTAATAAAACACACTTTTGCTATGTCTTTTTCATCGTTTTCTTCTTGAAAAAAATCATCAGATGGAAAACCCAATACCACTAAACCTTTGTCTTTGTATTGTTGGTGTACTTTTTCAAGGCCTTCAAATTGAGATGTAAAACCACAGTTGCTAGCCGTATTTACAATGAGCAAAGGGCGGTTTTTAAATTGGCATAAGTTTAAGGATTCTTTTGAGCGCAGCTTACGTATCTCTACATTTGTAAAGTCTTCACATTGTTGTTGCTGCTGTTGTTTGCTGGGTAACGTGTCATTTGCTTGGGCAGCTAAGCTCGTAATAAAAATACTGAGCCCTAGTATCGTTTTTTTTAACATACTCAACGCCTAAATTTATAATTGTTTGACTAGTCTATCTTACGCTAATATGCACAAAAGTGATCAACAATATTAAGCTGTTATGACTACACGTTTAGCCACTATAGAAGATTTACCTGCCATTGTCGCAATATACAACGAAACAGTCGCCTCGCGTATGGTGACCGCCGATACCGAAGAAGTATCGGTACAGAGCAAACGTGAGTGGTTTAATAGCCACACCGGTAAACGGCCTATTTATGTTTATTGCGAAAATGACCAAGTACTTGCCTGGCTAAGTTATAAATCGTTTTATGGGCGCCCCGCATACGATGGCACCGTCGAAATGAGCATTTATATTACCAAAGCGGCGCAAGGTAAAGGACTTGGCAAAAAGCTGATGGAGTTTGCCCAAATAGAGGCTAAACAGCTAGGAATTGATGTATTGCTTGGTTTTATATTTAGCCACAACTTACCAAGTATTAAGTTATTCAAGCACTTTGGTTTTAGCGTATGGGGTGAGTTGCCTCATATCGCGGTAATGGATAACACGCGCTACAGTTTAACAATATTCGGTAAGCATCTACCAAAATAGTTGTGGAGCTTATCGGTAAAAAAATCAAAATTAAGTCTAACAACCTATACCAACTAAGAAATTATAGGCTACGCTATTAACATATAAAGTGTTTACGATAGTGTGGCTTAATGAGTCGAAAAATTTTAATTGTAGATAGCAGCAGTGTTATCGCAATGAGAGTGAAAGTTTTACTAGAATTGATAGGTTGTGAGGCTGAGCTCGTTCATTACTCTATGATTGATTTATACTCTAACACCAGCCAGTATGACTTGGTAATTGGTGCTTACGGAGTGCCGTGTGAAGTAATAAAGTCGTTAGCTCAAAAAATCTCACAAGACCGCTGTGTATTACTTGCCCCTAAAGCCGAAAGCGGTGAGCAACTTAGCGCATTTAGCGAGCTTAATAAGCTAGTCCCAGATGCAACGGTTATTTATCCGTTTTTTTCAAATAAAGAAATTACCTCATTACTCGAAAACCTCTTAGAGCTTGGCTCTAGCCACGTTTTAAAACTCCCCACTATTTTACTTGTTGATCATATGCCTGAGCGCCTTGAAAAAATGAAAAGTAATTTAGTCGGGGCGCATATCAAAACGCTAACCGCAACCAGCGCAACCGAAGCGGTGGCAGTGGCTAATGAAAACAGTATAGATATTTTAATTAGCGATTTTAGCTTTGAAGATGGCACCGGTTTAAATATTTTTTCTGCTATTAAAATGTCTCAGCCAGATTGCCGATGCTTATTGTTTACCGCACGCCCTGAGCAAGTTTCAATGATTGAGGCAATTCGTAAAGGGGTCGAAGATGTTTTAATAAAGCCTCTAACCGATAGCGTACTGCTGCAATCGGTACATAAATTGTGGCAAACAGAGCTTTTAAAACGCCGTAACGCTGAGCTAGTTGAGCGTTTACAAGATACCGTTGATGCATTAATCGAAAAAGACAGCCTACTACAAGTTATTTATAAAAATACGCCTGACGCCATTATGTTATTTGAGCGCAGCGGCAAAGTAATAGAAGCAAACGATGCCTGCTTAAGGCTGTTTAAGCTACCCTTTGACAAACTCGCGGGTTTTTCGGTATTTGAATTTTTAGATGAGGAATCAAGTGCTGAAATAAAAAATAAAATCAGCACACTCAATCGTAACCGCCAATTTAGTAGCGACCTACGTTTGCAAAAAACAGACGGCGGGTATATTCCGCTGGTTGGCTCGTTTAACGAAATAGACCACCATGGCGAAATTGCGTTAGCGGTTATATTTAAAAATGTAACTCACTTAAAACAAAAAGAAGAATTACTCCTTGAAGCCAAAGACCTACTTGAGGAGCAAGTGCGAGCTCGTACTTCGCAGCTAGAGCATGCTAAAAATGTGGCCGAAGCTGCCAATTTAAGCAAATCAGAATTTTTGGCTAACATGTCGCACGAGTTACGCACCCCTATGCACTCTATATTAAGCTTTTCTCGATTTGGTTTGAGTAAGTTAGAAGCGGGCGATTTTGCTAAAGATAAACTCTTAAAATATTTATCCCGTATTGAAAGCAGCGGCGAGCGTTTACTGTCGTTATTAAACAACTTACTTGATTTATCTAAATTGGATGTAGGGAAATTTCCATTTAACCCACGTCCATACAATATAGAAAGCATTATAAAAACCAGTATTGATGATGTCTCTGGTACGGCTATGGAAAAAGAAATTGAAATTGTTTTTTCAAAACCCGGGCCAGTGGTTGTGCAGTGTGATGAAGAGCAAATTAATCAGCTATTGCGCAATGTTTTAGGTAACGCACTTAAATTTAGCGAACCTAAAAGTCGTATTGAAGTGAACTTAATGGCTGATCAAGATAGCGCCATTATTGATGTAGTAGACAATGGAATAGGTATACCTGAGGATGAATTAGAGCACGTGTTTACTAAATTTGTACAAAGCAGCAAAACGAACAGTGGTGCTGGTGGTACTGGTTTAGGGCTTGCGCTTTGTAGAGAGTTTGTAGCGCTTCATCAAGGCGAAATTACGGCAAGTAATAATAGCGATGGTGGTGCAACAATTAGGATTCAGGTACCCCTAGAAATAGATTTAGATGAGCATTTAGCCGATGATAAGCTAGCAGTGCAAGATAGCTAATTATATGTGTAATTAATGTTTAAATAATATTTAATTGGATGATGAAAATATGGCCTTAACTAAAATTCTTGCTGTAGATGATGAACCTTTCAACCTTGAAATTATTGAAGAAATTTTAGAAGATCTTGATTTCGAATTACAAGTTGCCACAAGCGGCCCTGAGTGTTTAGCCATGGTTGAAGGCTATATGCCCCAAGTTATTTTACTTGATGTAAGTATGCCGCAAATGAATGGCTACGAAGTGTGTAAAGCATTAAAGGCGAATCCGAATACCGCGCATATAATTGTTATGTTTGTTTCCGCTAGAGGAACGGTTGAAGAGCGTATGGAAGGTTACTCAGTAGGTGCTGAGGATTACATTGTAAAACCGTTTGGGCATGATGAGCTTAAATCAAAACTTAAAAACTTAAACCAAGTATTAATAGAAAAGCAAAGCCTTGAAAAACAAGTAGAAGATGCAACATCTACGGCATTTAACGCTATGGCAAACAGTAGCGAAATGGGGCAAATAGTTAACTACATTGAAAACATTGGTTTTATTAATAATCCGCAAGATTTAGGTAAAGCCTTAATAGACTGCTTACAAACGTTTGACCTACAAAGTAATGTTGAATTTAGACATGGCGATACAATAGAGCACTTTGCCCTTAATGGAGTGTGTTCACCTATTGTAATTGAGCTGTTTGATATGCTTAAAAACAAAGGTCGCTTACATGAGTTTTCTCACCGAATATTAGTTAACTACGAGATGATTAGCTTGTTAATTCTGAACATGCCAGATCACGACCCAGATAAACACGGGCGTATTCGTGACCACGTTTGTTTTATTGTCAGTGTGACTGAACAGCAGTTACGTGCAATTATGACCAAGCAAATGCTTGAGTCGCAGCAGCAAAAGCTAAATGATGTAGCCAGCACAGTGCATAGTAAGTTTCATGGCTTGATTGGGTTACTAAACGAAAACCGCGAAAGTAACGAAAAAGTATTCAAGCAATTACAAGAAGACCTTGAAGTGCGCATACCCACAATGGGATTAGATGAAGACCAAGAGGTATTTATTTATAAAAAAGTGGACGAAACTATTCAAAATTCAATTGCCAGAGAAGAGTCGGTTAAACAAGTTAAAGCCGCCTTTGCTGAAATTGAACAAGATTTATCTTTGTTACTTAAAAAATAAACCTTTCACAATAAGGCTCACCTGAGTGATTTACGCATCACGAGGTAAGCCTTTTTCGACAATTCTAATTAGGCGCTGTGTTTTACGAAGTTGTTCTCGTTGTTTATTATTTTGTTGCTCAAGCGCCCACTCTATATGCTCTTTTACTAGCTGCGAGCTAGACTCATGTTTGCTTTCTAAAGCGTTAATAATGCTAGGGCTAAAATCGGCATTGCCTAAACCCACCGCTAAATTACGCAACCAACGTTCGTGTCCAATACGGCGAATTGGGCTGCCTTCGGTATTTTTTAAAAATGTAGGTTCGTCCCAGGTAAATAGCTCAAGTAAGTCTTTGTTTTTTAATTGCGTACGGGGATGAAAGTCTTGCTCATCGGTAATTTGACCATAACGGTTCCATGGGCAAACCAATTGGCAATCGTCGCAGCCATAAACTCGGTTCCCCAATAATGCACGGTATTGCTCAGGTATAGGCCCTTGGTGCTCAATGGTTAAGTACGAAATACATTTACGTGCATCTACCACATACGGCTCAACAATTGCGCCTGTTGGGCAAAGCGTAATGCAAGCAACGCATTTTCCGCAGCCTTCAAACGTGTTTTCATTATCTATTGGCAGGGGTAAATCAACAAAAAGCTCACCTAAAAAAAACCACGACCCAGCTTCTTGGTTTATTAATAAAGAGTGTTTACCTCGCCAGCCCAATCCCGCTTTTTCAGCCAGTTGGCGCTCAAGCACAGGCGCAGAGTCTACAAATGGCCTAAAACCGTAATCGCCAATTTCTTGCTCTATTTTTTGGCCCAGCTTTTTTAGTCGGTTGCGCATTAATTTGTGATAGTCACGCCCTAATGCGTAGCGGCTAATATAGGCTTTTTCGGTGTTTTTTAGTGTTTTGGCAAAACTAGCATCAGGGGGCAGGTAGTTCATTTTTACCGAAATAACCCGCTGGGTGCCAGGGACTAGTTCAGCAGGGCGTGCGCGTTTCATGCCGTGGGCTGCCATATAATCCATAGAGCCATGGTAGCCCGCATCTAACCAGCGCTGTAATTGTGCTTCGTGTTTAGATAGGTCTATATCGGTAATACCCACCTCACTAAAGCCGAGTTCTTGGCCCCAGGCTTTAATATTTTTTGCTAGCTGTTGATAGTTGGGGGTTGAGTTACTCACACACATTACACACTTAAATAATTAGCTGCGTAATTTACCATATTTATAAAGCGCTGTTGAATGTTGCCAGTTAAAATATTAAGGCAATATAGCGCTCGGCTTTTGTTTTGTAATTGCTTATTGCACAAAGCGCTTTAATTGCTGTTGCGTTTGTTGGCTAAGTGCATGTGATTGCTGGCTATTACTTAGTGCATGATCAATAGCGCTTTTAGCTTGCTCGCCTAAGGTAACAATTTGCTCTACGGATTGGTGAGTGTGCTGCTGCGCTTGCTTTAGCGTATGCACCGCATCCGCTATTTGCTGTAGCTGTTGTTGGTTTTGTTCAAACTCACCTAGCATTGTTTTAAACCCTTCAGAGGTATTACTAATGGCGCTTTGTGCGGTACTTGAGTGGCTAATTAACTGCTCACTTTCTTGGTTGGTTTCGTTAACCAGTTCATTCATTTGGTTAATAAAGTCGCTTATTTGTCGGGTTGCGCCACTTACTTTTACCGATAAGGTACGTACTTCATCAGCAACAACTGCAAACCCTCTGCCAGCTTCACCAGCGCGTGCCGCTTCAATGGCAGCGTTTAGTGCCAGTAAATTAGTTTGATCCGAAAACTCCTCAACCATTTTTAAAATGCTGCGAATGTTTTCGCTGTTTTCTTTAAGGCCAGACACCGTTTTAGAAAATCTTTGCAGCAAGGTACCAATAAGCGACACTTTATCGACTAAGCTTGCAAGCTCTTGCGACGAAAGCTTAACAAAGTCTAAGTGCTCGCTGTTAACGCTATGCACGCTGTCGGTATTGCTCACTATGCCCTCTAAGCTTTGCACTATTTGGTTACTCGCATTAATAATATTGTGGCTTAGCTGAGTTTGCTGCTCACTTAACTGCTGCGTATTTTGCATAGCGGTATTTACATCAACATTACTTTGCTCACTGGCTTTAGCGCTGGCGTGAGTTGTACTTAGTAAATCACTTAAGTGGTTAGTAAATAAGTTATATTGCGTACTTAGTTCTTTAAATTCGTCAAAAGAAAATTGCGGTAAGTTGGCGGCTAAATTAGCCTCTTGCTGGTTTATGTTTACTAAAGTGTCGCACATAGCTTTTACAGGGCGCACTATTAAATAGCGCATATAAAAAATAGTAAAGGCAAAGCCCGCTACAATAACCAAGGTTAACAACCAAAATGCGCTAGTACTGTGCTGCTCGCTTAAGCTTTGATATAACCAAAATAAGGTAATGGCCTGAAACAAAAAAACAAAGCTTAAGTTGCCCACTATTTTACGCGTAAGCGTATAAAAAAATGTTTGCTCAATATAATTATAAAATTGCATTACACCACTCATTTTTTGCTTACCCATCTAGGGCGTGTTGACCTTTGATGGTTGAATTTGCAGCAGTATGTTTGGCTTTTAGGCAAGGCAGAGCCTATGAAGTGTGGTTATTCCCCATAAATAGGCGATAACGCTGCATAAATGCCAAACATGCGCTGCCCTTTGGGTTCTGCCTAAGGGCGATAAACTCTTTGTTGCCTACATGGATGTAGGTAAGGGGCGTGAGCAGGACGCGGAAGCTTTGCTCGGTTTTTACTTAGCCCACTAGGTTACAAGCCTCGCGCCGCGATTTAATCGCCCCTAGATTGAACAAATTTCAATCCGCAAAGATCATCACGCCCTAGCTAGATTATCGACTAAGTTACCGTTAACTCAAGTAATAATGTTTGCTAAATATTTTTTAGAACGAGCGGGGTAATTAGTAAAAATACCATGCACCCCAATTTTTATCATAAAATCCATGTCTTCTGGCCTATCTACGGTGTAGGCATAAACTTGCAGGCCTCGTGCTATGGCATCATCTACAAAAGCTTTATTTACAAAGCTTTTGTCTACATGAACACTATACGCATTTAACTGTTGAGCAAACTGTGCATAATTTAACGGAATTGATGAGGTTAACGCGCCAATGTGTAACCACGGTAACCTATTTTTAAGCCAGTGAATTTGATGGTGATCAAACGACGACACTAAAATATTACCTTTAGTAATAACGCTTTTAGCAATATTGTTGTTTAAAATAGTGGCAAACTTTTCAAGCGCAAAGGTATGTTTAAGCTCTATATTGAGTAATGTTTTATTGTTATTCCAATCAAGTAATTGCTGTAGAGTGGGGATTTGCTCGCCGTTACCGGCATCCAACAGACTAAGTTGCTGCGCCGTAAAGTCGCTTACTTTACCGTGCCCGCTGGTGGTTCTATCTAGCCACGAGTCGTGTATGAGCATATAGTCATCAAGCGCACTTTGAATATCAACTTCAATGCCATCTACCCCTACATTTAACGCTTCTAAAATAGCGCGTTTAGTGTTTTCAGGGTAATTGCCGCTTGCCCCTCGGTGCGCAAATATTTTCATTTTCTAGCCTTTTGAGTAATAGACCATGTTTCAAAACAGGCTGCACTGACTATGAGTGCACCGCCAATAAGTGTTAGTAGCGTTGGCCGCTCATGAATAATAACAATAGCCAACAAAGTGCCGTAAAGCGGCTGCAAGCACGAAATTAACCCCGCAGTAGCTG
>NZ_AUTO01000308.1:0-18149 GCF_000498055.1 Pseudoalteromonas sp. TB51 | reverse complement strand
AAGCCGATGCGGCCGATGCGCTTGCCATTGCAATTTGCCATGCGCACTCAGAACAAAATTTAATAAAACTAGCGGGTAGCGCAAGCAAAACCGTTAGAGGACGTTTAAGGAAATAAATATGATTGGCCGTTTAAATGGCACTTTAGTTGAAAAGCAACCGCCTGAAATTTTATTAGAAGTAAGCGGCGTAGGCTACGAAGTACAAATGCCCATGACCTGTTTTTACGACTTACCCAATATTGGCGAAAACGCCATAGTGTACACACACTTTGTAGTACGCGAAGACGCACAACTATTATTTGGCTTTAATAATAAAACCGAGCGCGCGCTTTTTAGAGAGCTATTAAAAGCAAATGGTGTGGGTCCTAAACTAGGCCTAGCTATTTTGTCGGGCATGTCGGCGCAACAATTTGTTAGTTGCGTAAACAACGAAGATGCCACAACATTGGTTAAATTACCGGGTGTGGGTAAAAAAACCGCTGAGCGTTTAGTGCTTGAAATGAAAGACCGCTTAAAAGATTGGGGTAACGATTTATTTACGCCATATAGCGATAATGCCGTTATAGAGCCTCCTAGCGATGCAACAATTGCCAATAATGCCGCAGACGATGCCGTATCGGCACTTGTTGCGCTTGGTTATAAATTGCCACAGGCGCAAAAAGCAGTAAAATCGGTAAGTAAACCCGATATGTCTACTGAGGTTCTTATTAAAGAATCTTTAAAATCAATGTTGTGAGTAACCCATGATTGAAGCTGATCGTTTAATTGACGCGAGCGAAAAAACCAACGAAGACACCATTGACCGCGCAATAAGGCCCAAGCTTTTAGCCGACTACAAAGGTCAGCCGCATGTTAAGCAGCAAATGGAAATATTTATAGAGGCAGCGCGCAGCCGCGGTGAAGCGCTCGATCATCTATTAATATTTGGCCCGCCGGGCTTAGGTAAAACCACGCTTGCTAATATTGTTGCCAATGAGCTTAATGTAAGTATTAAAACCACTTCAGGCCCAGTACTTGAAAAAGCCGGCGACCTTGCTGCATTACTTACCAACCTTGAAGAAGGCGATGTGCTGTTTATTGATGAAATACACAGACTCAGCCCACAAGTTGAAGAAATACTTTACCCCGCAATGGAAGATTACCAACTCGATATTATGATTGGTGAAGGCCCCGCTGCACGCTCTATTAAATTAGACTTACCGCCGTTTACGCTTATTGGCGCGACAACACGCGCAGGCTCACTTACCTCACCACTTAGAGACCGTTTTGGTATAGTGCAGCGCTTAGAGTTTTACTCAGTAGCTGACTTATCGCATATAGTGGGGCGCTCTGCACATTACCTAGATTTACAAATGTGCGACGATGGCGCTACCGAAATTGCAAAACGCTCACGAGGCACACCGCGTATAGCAAACCGCTTATTGCGCCGTGTGCGCGATTACACGCAAGTAAAATCAGATGGTACAGTAAACGCCTCCGTTGCCGAGCTTGCCCTTGATATGATTGACGTAGATAAAAGCGGGTTTGATTACATGGACCGTAAATACTTACTTGCCATTATCGAAAAATTTATGGGTGGGCCTGTAGGGCTAGATAATTTAGCCGCCGCCATAGGCGAAGAAAAAGAAACCATTGAAGATGTAATAGAGCCGTTTTTAATTCAACAAGGTTTTATACAGCGCACACCGCGCGGGCGAATTGTATCTGACAATGCGTATCATCACTTTGGTTTACTCCCAAAACAAGATTAACCCCTCTTTAGCCTGTTACAGTAAATGTAGCGGGCTACTTCCTATGTTAAATGTAATACCAATTTGCAATAACACTTAATCATTTTGCGAGGCAAACGTGTCGCTACCTGCGTTAAAAACTCTCATTTACGACTGTATGCAGAAGGTATAGCAGTGCAGGAGCAATTGCCAAGAACAACGAAATAGCGAATTTTTTGCCTAGCTATCAACACGTTTTTCAAGCCTCAACATAGCTCACTTAATTAAGAAAATTAGTATAGTTTTTTAAAACTTACTCAGCTTTCATCCACTTTGTAGCAAATGTAACCAATAAATTAAAATCGTTTTGTAATTCACTTAACGTTAAGACTGGCGTGGCTATGCTGCGTACCATTAAAACCAGTTAGCTTTAAAGCAGTAGCAAAATAAGAGACTAGATGTAGCACTATTCGTGTTAATAAGTTTTACCTTGTTATAAACATGCTTGTTATCTGAAAGTAGATAATTTAAAGATACAAACGGGTAAAAAAAGATAGTAAATACACCGTTGGTAATTAAACAGATTGTGTAATTTATACTTATTGCATGCCAAGTTGACGGTAAAATTTAGGTAAAAAAAAGCCCGCATATAATGCGGGCAAACAACAAGTTGAAGGAAGTAATCCAGGGAACTACGTTTTACTTAATCAGGTTTTATCCAAAAAGAGTAAAACAATGTAATACGATTAAAAATCCTATTACTAAGAACTTGGCTTAATGAAAAATGTTTCATTCAGTGCGTAAGCTCGGTATGGGAGAATAATACGGAATAAGTATTTTTTGTTCAAACTAGAAAATTTAAAATTTCAGATAAGAAAAACTAATTTGATGATTTTTTTTGTTGTTCGAATCTTGTACGTTAATTATTCGTTAACTTTATAAGTAGCTGAAAATTAATAAATAATTGGTATGAGCTGTATTGTTACAGTATTAGTTATATTAGTACATGCAAAGTGGCGTGAATTACTTTTGCGTGCTTATGCACTTTTTATGAATAAACGGTGCGTTTTATTAAGTTTACTGCGTATATTTACGCACTTTTGTAGTATTAAGTTGTGTTTTACTAAACGCGGTAGTCGCGTTTTAGAAACAAACTAGCGATTAAGCGTATGTTTAACGTTTTTTGTTGCCAATTCATAGCAATATCGTTGTCAGTAAACCCTTGACTCGATACACTAGATGCAACTTATGGCCGTTACAATGGTCTTATTTACACAAAATAACCAAATTGACGTTTTTTGAAATTATTTAGGAGTTTAACGTGGGATCAGGGCTTAATTTTTTAGATCTAATTCTAGAAGCCAGTTTACTTGTGCAGTTAGTAATGCTAGCGCTAGTAGCAATGTCTGTTATGTCATGGGCAATTATTTTTCAGCGTAAAAAAGCAATTAGCGACGCCTTGTCTGATGCAAAAAAATTCGAACAAAAATTTTGGTCAGGTATCGACTTAAGCAAACTATACAACGAAATTTCATCACGTAGCGGTCAATCTCATGGTATTGAAGCGTTATTTACATCTGGCTTTAAAGAATTTGCACGCCATAAAAAGAACACCTTTCAAAGTGCTGGCATTGTAATGGAAGGTACGCATCGCTCTATGCGTGTGGCACTGTCGCGTGAAATCGAAAAACTAGAATCGAGCTTATCGTTTTTAGCGACAGTGGGTTCGATTAGCCCATATATCGGCTTATTCGGTACGGTGTGGGGTATTATGAATGCCTTTATTGCACTTGGTGAAGTGAAGCAAGCAACATTACAAATGGTAGCGCCAGGTATTGCTGAGGCACTTATTGCAACGGCAATGGGCTTATTTGCGGCTATTCCGGCTGTTATTGCGTATAACCGCTTTGCTAATAAAGTTGAAAAACTAGAATCACACTACATCAACTTTATGGAAGAATTTGCCAACATTTTACACCGTCAAGCAGCTACCCAAATAGAGGCTAAAGCGAATGTACCAGCGTAAGAAGCGCCGTCCGGTCGCAGAAATTAATGTAGTACCTTACATTGATGTAATGTTGGTATTGCTAATTATATTTATGGCAACAGCACCGCTTATTACTCACGGTGTGAAAGTTGATTTACCAAAAATGGAAGAGTCGGATTTAGTTGATACTAAAGACACGCCGCCCATTATTGCCTCGATTGACTCGGCAGGTAAGTACTATGTAAGCATAGGGACTGATCCAGAAGAGCCAATGGAAGCACTTGATGTGGCCGCGGTTATTAAGCTACAGCTAATGAAAAACCCTGATGTACCAGTAATGATTAAAGGCTCTGGTAAGGTTTCTTACCAAGAAGTGTTGTTATTAATGGACTTTTTAAAGAATGCTGGCGTACCATCTGTGGGTTTAATGACAGAATCCTTTGAGGGGACACAGTAGTAACATGAATAGTTCTATAATCAAGTCAGTACTTTTACATTTAGGTTTAGGGGGCTTTTTGTGGGCAACTGCAAATATACACCCACCGGCACCTAAAGTAATGGAAGTGACTCTTAATTCGGCTATTCCTGAGCCTGATAATGCGGTTTCGGCGGTCACTGTTGATCAAAAACAAGTTGAGCAAAAAATTGCTGAGCTACAAAAAAAAGAAGATGCTAAAAAACGCGCTGAAGATAAACGCATTCGCGACTTAGAACGCAGAGCCGCCAATGCGCGCAAACAGCGTGAAGCCGAAGCGCGTAATATTAAAAAGCTAGAGCAACAGCGCAAAGCAAAAGAGAAAGAAAAAGCACAAGCTGAGGCTGAAGCTAAAAAAGCGCGCGAAATTGAACAAAAAGAGCGTGCTAAAGCAAAACAAGCTGAAAAGCAAAAGCAAGAGGCTGAAAACGCCGCTAAAGCTGCTGCAGATAAACGCAAAGCAGAAGAAGAGGCACTGAAAAAAGCCGAAGCAGAGCGTAAAAAGCGTGAAGCAGAAGCTAAAGAGCGTGCAAAAGAGGCTGAGCGTAAACGTCAGCAAGCGCTGCAAGAGCAAATGTTACAAGAACAACTTGCTAAAGAGCAGGCTGCACGTAGTAAAATACGCCAACAGCAAGTAGTAAGCGAAGTTGATAAGTACCGTGCTTTAATTATGGCGCGCATTCAGCAAAACTTACTGATTGATGAAAAAATGAAAAACCAACAGTGTCGAGTAAATATTCGTCTTGGGTTTAATGGTTTAGTAACGCAAGTTAAATCGTTAGGGGGTGATAAGCTAGTGTGTGAAGCTGCACTTAGAGCTGTGCGCATGGCCGATACATTACCTGTATCTAAAGACAAAGACGTATTCGAGCAACTTAAGAATATTAATTTAACAATCAAGCCAGAATTTTAAAGGAATGATATGTTCAGCAAAATTAAAATAGCCTTTGTAGTTATATTATTAGGATTTCAGGGTGTAGCAAATGCGGCACTTGAAATTGTAATAACTGAAGGTGTAGACGGCGCACGTCCTATTGCCATCGTGCCTTTTAAATACAACGGTGTTGGCCCAATTCCACAAAAATTGAGCGATGTAATTGCTGCCGATTTAATGCGCAGTGGTAAATTTAAACCGGTAGATGTAGCACAAATGCCACAGCTTCCTAATAAAGACGGCGACATTGACTACGCAGCATGGGTAAACCAAGGTGTAGAAGCGGTTGTAGTAGGCGAGGTAGAGCAACAAACTGATGGGCGTTACTTAGTACGCTACGAATTAGTTGATGTTATTCGTGGGCAAATTACCGGTGGCCAAACTCAAATGATGAGCAGCGGTAAACTAGTAAAAAGCCAAGATCATATTTTAGAAGCACGCGAAAGCGTAATTGGTGAAAGTGGCTTTCGCCGTTATTCACACCGCATAAGCGATGTAGTATATGAAAAGCTAACCGGTGAAAAAGGCGCGTTTTTAACTAAAATTGCTTATGTAATCGTACGTGAAGACCAAGCTAAGCCATACCAATTAGTGGTTGCCGATTACGATGGCTTTAACGAGCAAGTATTATTGCGCTCAAAAGAGCCGTTAATGTCGCCAGCTTGGTCACCAGATGGTACTAAGCTTGCGTATGTAACGTTTGAAAACCGCCAAAGCCAAATTTACATTCAAGATCTATACTCAGGTAAGCGTGAGCTGATCACTAGTTACCGTGGTATTAACGGTGCACCGCAGTTTTCACCAGATGGCAAAAAAATGTTATTGGTGCTTTCTAAAGATAAAACAGGTGCAACCGAAGTTTACGTTTTAGATTTAGCAACCCGTAAAGAAACACGCCTTACACGCCACCGTAGTATAGATACTGAACCATCTTGGTATCCAAATGGCCAGGATATTGTGTTTACATCTGAAAGGGGTGGTAATGCCCAGATTTATAAGTTAAATTTAAGAACTGGTAGGTCACAACGATTGACCTTCGACGGCGATATGAACCTAGCGGGTTCTATAACGCCAGACAGTAAAGAATTAGTGATGGTTAACCGTACCAACGGGCAGTACCATCTTGCTAAGAAAGAGCTGGCTACAGGCGCGTTTCAAGTATTAACGCGAACTCGCCTTGATGAATCACCGAGCATAGCGCCAAACGGTTCGATGATCATTTATAGCACGCTTCATAATAATAAACAGGTACTCGCGCTGGTATCGATGGACGGTCGCTTTAAAGCACGTTTACCCGTGCTAGACGGACAAGTAAAGGCACCAGCTTGGTCGCCATATTTACAGTAATATTTGCTGGTTTACTCAAAAATAGGAATCTACTCAATGCAACTTAACAAAGTACTTAAAGGCCTGCTAATCGCTGTGCCAGTAATGACATTAGCCGCTTGTAGCTCATCTTCAGATATTGATGAAGGCGCAGCTAACCAATCAAATCAAAGTGCAGTTGAGCAATCAACAAACACGGATACAGTTGAAGTAGCAACAATTTCACCTGAACAACAAGCAGAAGAGCAACTTCGTCAAAAGTATGAAGCGCTTCGTCAAGAACAAATTATTTACTTTGACTTCGACAAAGCAACTGTTGAGAACAAGTACGCAGAATTACTTCGTGCACATGCTGAGTTTTTAGTTCAGAACCCTTCAGTAAAAGTATTAATTGAAGGTCACGCTGATGAGCGCGGTACACCTGAGTACAACATTGCACTAGGTGAGCACCGTGGCCAAGCTGTAGAAAAATACCTACAAAGCTTAGGTGTTTCTGCTAGCCAAATGTCAGTAGTTAGCTACGGTGAAGAGAAACCAATGGTTAAATCTCGCACTGAGTCAGCTTTCGCTAAAAACCGCCGTGCGGTACTAGTTTACTAAGATAAGAGATATTATGAAGCCGAAAATTATTTTGGCAGCCATGATATTGAGCGGGAGCACCCAAGTTTTGGCTGCTCCCGCTCCTGTTTCAGAAGCTGCAAGTTCACAGTCGAGCATAGAGAAGCGTTTAGCGTCACTAGAAAACATGATGCAGTCGCGAAACTTATTACAAGTTGAATTACAGCAACAACTTAATCTACTTCAAGATGAAGTAAGCCAAATTCGCGGTGTTACTGAAGAGCAAAGTTATAAACTTGAAAAAGTACTTCAGCGCCAGCGTGAGCTTTATCAAGAAATAGAAAACCGCGTAAGCCAAGCGTATACACAACCCGCTGCTGCGCCTGCAACCGATTACACGCAATCGAGCGACGCACAAACCTATAGCAGTGACTTATCTGAAAACGAAGCGTATGAGCGTGCAGTAGCGCTAATAATGAAAGATAAACGCTACGACCAAGCTATTCCTGAGTTTCAAACATTTTTAACAACCTATCCTAATTCTGTGTATGCCTCTAATGCACATTATTGGCTTGGGCAGTTGCTGACCATTAAAAATGATGGTGTAAAAGCAAGTGAGCATTTTAAAGTTGTGGTTAATGAGTTTCCTAACTCAAATAAACGACCAGATGCCATGTTAAAGTTAGGCTCGCTTTTACAAGAGCAAGGCCTGAATCAAGAGGCACAAAAAATATTGGGTGATCTAATTAACCAATATCCAAGTACAACTGCTGCAAAACTTGCAACCGAGCGTCTAGCTAATTAGGACGCATTTAAGCGGTGTATTTAAAGCTCAAACTACATAGAAATACTCGGCGAATCTTGTATTTGCATGTAGTTTGAGCACAAACGCTTTAATTTTGCTCACCTAGGCATAAAAACTGAAAAAAAGAGACATTTTCGGTTGCACTCATTTTATAAATAAGTATTATAAGCGCCCGCAGCAAACGAATGGTTACCCCACTCAAAATGCGGCAAAAAGAGCGGGTCATTAGCTCAGTTGGTAGAGCAGTGGACTTTTAATCCATTGGTCGATGGTTCAAGTCCATCATGACCCACCATTCTTTATTAAGGTAAAGATTGGTTCAATCGGCGGATTTACGCAGCTCACTTAAATAGTAAGCACACAGAGCGGGTCATTAGCTCAGTTGGTAGAGCAGTGGACTTTTAATCCATTGGTCGATGGTTCAAGTCCATCATGACCCACCATTCTTTACTTAGGTAAAGATTGGTTCAATCGGCGGATTTACGCAGCGTGTTAATTCTACACAGAATTTAGAGCGGGTCATTAGCTCAGTTGGTAGAGCAGTGGACTTTTAATCCATTGGTCGATGGTTCAAGTCCATCATGACCCACCATTCTTTATTTAAGTAAAGATTGGTTTAATCGGCGGATTTACGCAGCATGTTAATTCTACACGGAATTTAGAGCGGGTCATTAGCTCAGTTGGTAGAGCAGTGGACTTTTAATCCATTGGTCGATGGTTCAAGTCCATCATGACCCACCACTTCTAAAAAATCTCAACTCTTCCCTTATTTTATTTAAATCAGTTTCTTATTTTTATTTATAAACAGCATGCCCAGATAGCTGTTATTTACCCGTGTATTCTCGTATAATTTGCCGTAATTAATGCACTGTAGATGAAGTGGTCGAGAACATGAGTCTAGCTCAAACTATTATGCCTGAAGGTTATATCTTTCCTCCTAAGCCAGCGCCGTTGACTAAAGACGAGCAAGGCGAATATAAAGCACGTATTAAACAACTACTGCAAGATAAAAATGCAGTGCTGGTAGCCCATTACTATACAGATCCTGAAATTCAGGCACTTGCCGAAGAAACAGGGGGCTGTGTTGCCGACTCATTAGAAATGGCACGTTTTGGTGCTCGCCACGATGCAGACATGATCATCGTTGCAGGCGTACGTTTTATGGGTGAAACCGCTAAAATTTTAACGCCAAACAAAACAGTTGTTATGCCAACGCTAGAAGCAACCTGTTCGTTAGATATTGGTTGCCCTATTGACGAGTTTTCAGCGTTTTGCGATCAGCACCCTGATCGTAAAGTTGTAGTGTATGCAAACACCTCTACAGCGGTTAAAGCCCGTGCAGATTGGATTGTAACCTCATCGTGCGCGCTTGAAATTGTAGAGCACCTAGATGAGCAAGGTGAAAAAATTATTTGGGGCCCAGATAAACACCTTGGTAGCTACATTCAAAAAAATACTGGCGCCGATATGATCATGTGGAACGGCGCATGTATCGTACACGATGAATTTAAAACAAAAGCGCTTAAAGATATGAAAGCCTTGCACCCAGACGCGGGTGTATTGGTGCACCCAGAGTCACCTGCAGAAATAGTGGCACTAGCAGATGCGGTTGGCTCAACCAGTCAACTAATAAAAGCTGCGCAAACACTGGATAACGATAAGTTTATTGTAGCGACAGACCGCGGTATTTTTTACAAAATGCAGCAGCTATGCCCAGAAAAAGAGTTTTTTGCAGCCCCAACTGCGGGTGAAGGCGCGTCATGTAAAAGTTGTGCACATTGCCCGTGGATGGCAATGAACGGCTTAAAAGCGATTGAAGAAGCCCTGATAGACCCTCGCGGTAAAGAAGTGTTTGTAGATATGGACTTACGCGAAGGCGCGCTCAAGTCACTTAATCGCATGTTAGACTTTACAGCTAGCATGGCTAAGTAATTAGTCTAATGTATAAAAAACGGTTAAACCCTGAGGTTTAGCCGTTTTTTTATGCCTAAAGTAAATTACTGATTGATTATTAGACACTTAACAGCACAAACTTAAAAAGACCTTGCACCTGTGTAACCTATTTCATACTATAACGCGCTGTTGCTAAGCAACACCGTGGAGGAATGGCTGAGTGGCTGAAGGCGCACGCCTGGAAAGTGTGTTTAGGTTAATCCCTAACGAGGGTTCGAATCCCTCTTCCTCCACCATCATTCTTGAACCCAGTTATTGAATATCAATAACTGGGTTTTTTAATGCCTGCTGCCCAAACCTTAGTTATACGCTAATAGGCATGTATTTAGTGGGTAATCTCAATCGGCCCTTAAAGTCGCTCCCTTAAATACGTGACATGTTATAAGCCCCGAATTTATTGGTACTCAAATAACGCGTTTTCCCATTCTTGAATGATTATTTGGCGCTTCATCTGATCGTCTATTACTAATATTTCTATGCCAAGGGGGACGGGGCGCAGCTGACCTTCTGATATATCAAGTAAATGTTTTTGCTTAATTCTTACTTCGTTATTTATTGGCTCAAAATTAGTAAAGTTGGCCATGTCTGTTTGCCCTTGTACAGACACTAAGTAATCAATAAACAGCTGTGCGCCAATTACATTTTTAGCATGTTTAGGAATAATGGCACTGCGCATAATAACCGAGGTGTAGTCTTTAGGTTGCACCACAATAATATTAGGGTGCTGCGCCGCCCATGTGCGCGCATAAGAGCTTAATATGTTATAGCCAACAGTGAGCTCGCCCGTTGAAAGTGCCTTGAGTATGTCGGCGCTGCGTCTAAATACACGCGTGCTGTGATAGCCAAACGATTCTAGCATTCGGCCATAGCTTGAGCTTTGCTCGCGGTCATGAGCCCACAGCAAATAACCTATGCCCACTTGAGTAATATCATAAATGCCAATGCGGCCTTTAATTTGCTCACTGCGCCTACGAATTAGCTCTAATAATTCGTTGCGGCTACTTGGTGCGACCTCTTCGCCTAAAAATTCTTTATTAAATGCAATTACCGCTGTTTCATAGGTAAAGCCAAATACTTCATTTCGCCATTTAGCCCATGCAGGAAGCTTATTTGTTTGCTCAGAGCTGTAAGGCTGTGCGTAACCGTCGTTAACTAACTTTACTTGCAAGTTCATTGCTGAACTTAATAATACGTCGGGCGGGTTTTTAACGTCGGCTAAAAATTCGCTATACACTTCAAAAGTACTCAGCTCGTAGTAGTCAATTTGTACAAAAGGGTATTTTTTTTGAAAGGCCGATAAAAAAGGGGCAATTTCCATTTTGTCAGCGCCGCCATATATTTTAAGCACGGATTTATTTTCGCTTTGTGCCGGAAATACTAAAGGGGTTTTTGCAGCAACGAATGGCGAGCCTACAAAGCACGTAAAAACAACGGCAATATAAATCAGCGATAAAAGTTTCAATGTTCGTCCTCGGTCAGCATTAGCGGAAAGTTTATTTCAAAAATAAGCCCCGACGGGCTGTTATCAAGCAGCTTGATAGCAGCGTTATGATGCTCTGCTACCTCTTTTGCAATGCTTAAGCCTAGGCCACTGCCGGCACGTGGGTCGCCTTTACTTTTATAAAACCGCTCAAACACATGCTGTTTTTGCGCATCGGGTACACCTACGCCTTGATCAGCCACGCATAAACGGGCTATGTAACCGCTGTCTGTACTGTGAAGCTCGGTAGACACATTTACTTCTTTGTTTTGCGGGCTAAATTTAATCGCGTTTTCTAAAATGTTGCGTAGCATTTGGCTAAGTGCAAACGAATCGCCATTGATCATTAAATTATCGTCACCTTGATATGTGATGATCACGCCGCGTTGAATCGCCGATACCGCAACATCTCTACACACAGACTTTACCAGCTCCGGCAATGAAAGCGTTATTAAAGGCTGGCTATGAAAGCGGTGCGCAAGAGTGGCTTGGTTTAACAGTTGCGTAACGGTGCTGTCGAGTAAATCTGTTGAATATAAAACACGATTTAACTGCTCTGTTCTTATTTTTTCATCGCTTTCTTCAATGGCATTTTGCGCCTGGCTTTTAAGGCCTGCAAGGGGCGTTCTTATTTGATGAGCCACTTCGCCAGTAAAGCGTTTTAAATGATTAAGCGAGACTTCTAATTGCGATATAAAATGGTTAATGGTTGAAATTAAATCGGCCATTTCTTTGGGAACCGACATATCAATAGGGCGTAGGTCAGTGGGGGAGCGCCGACGTATTTTTTTATTTATGCTGTAAATAGGGCGCAAAATTTGATTCACTCCCAGTAATATAAGCACAATAGCTATTACAAACGTTAAAATAACCATTTGTATTACATTTAAATTCATTTCATAGGCGAGCTGATCGCGAGCTTGGGTGGTTTGGCCTATTAAAATATTTACATCAAACGATTCACCCACTTCATAAAGCTTATCTGAGAGTAAAATAAAGCGGTAGTTTTCGCCTTTGTAGTCACCTTCCCAAAATTGTATTAGTAGGTTATCTCGCGGGTCATACTCTGCACGTTGCCACTGGGTGTCGGCTTTTTGTAAAATGTGTTGATATAAGCCATTGTAACCGGTTAAGTGCTCGCCTTGATTTTGTGTTATTTGATACACCAATCTGTCATTTGAGGCCATCGAGAGAGTTTCGAATGTAGCGCTGGGTAAATCAACAATAATTTCGTGGTAATCAATGTGGGTATTTTCAAAAATTTGTAAAGCAGCACTGGCAAGTAGTCTATCGTATGAAATTTGGGCGGCGTTTTTACTGTAATTATTAGCCATAAAATAGGTTATAAGTGTAATTATAACCATTAAAGCAATGGTTATTGTAAGCAGCTGTCGGCGAATTGAGGGGAGGGTTTTGCTACTCATTAGGCTCTGCTAAAAGATAGCCTAAACCACGCAGTGTTTTTATATCAACACTGCTATTTACCAGCTTTTTACGAAGCCTTGCTACGTAGGTTTCTATGGCGTTGGGGCTAGGGGAGTCGTCAAACGAATATAAGTGATCGAGTAACTCATCTTTATTAAGCACTTTGCCTTGATGCGTTAAAAATATTTCTAGTAACCTAAATTCTCGTTGTTTTAAGTCAATAAGTTCTTTAGCAATAGTGACCGTGCATGATTTTCGGTCAAAATCGAGGTTGCCATAACTAATAATGTCTTTACCTAGGCCTTGGTTACGCCTAAGTAGGGCGCGGCAACGGGCTTCTAATTCGCCAAAATCAAAGGGTTTAGTGAGGTAATCGTCGGCGCCTAAGTCGAGTAATTCTATGCGGTGCTCTACTTGGGCACGTGCCGTTAAAATTAATACAGGCGTATTTGATGAGCGAGCCCTGAGCTTTTTTAATATTTGCTCACCGTTTAAATTGGGCAAGTTTAAATCAAGTAAAATAAGGTCGTACTCATGGCGTTTTAACAGCGAATTAGCCACATCACCACTGGTTACAAGGTCTATACCTTGGCCCATTTTGGTGAAACGTTGGCAAATTGCTTCTCCTAACACTTCGTCGTCTTCAACTGCTAAAATTCTCATTAAGCACACCCGCAAAGTCGCAATTAAAAAATATAATTTTAAGTTGTGCAAGACACTAAACAATTACTGCAACGTTTACAATACGCAAATGCCTTCGTTTATAGCAAGATAAGCTATAGTTTTAATTTAATAGCCAAAAAATACAATTGCCTAAAATGTAATTATCTTGTGACAGGTTTGTGACAGGTTTGCCGTGTAAATTGCAACATGAATAAACTGATACACACTACACACAACTATAAATTTAATTAAACAAGGTAGCGGAGACAACTATGGCTCAACGGTTCTCTAAAATATTTGCAGTAACAGGCGCAGTATTAACTTGTGTTTCTATTCCTTCGTACGCTTCTTTTAATGGGCTTACAGAGCAAGACGAATTTAATATTAAGCTAAGGTCAATTTACTTTGACCGCGATTACGATAACGACGCCAGCGACGACTCAACGTTTGCACAAGGCATAGAGCTCAATTATCAATCGGGCTATTTTAATGACTTAATTAGCATGGTGTCTCTACTTATACGGTACTTAATTACAACTCAACCGGCAGCGCACAAAATAATATTTTACCCGCTGGGGATGAAAAAGGCGGCGTTGACGATAGTTTTTCTAAATTTGGTCAATATTTTATCGACGTTAAACTTGGCGACAATGGCCATGTAAAAATAGGCGGGCAAAAAACCAAAAGTATGTTGTTAAAAAGCTCAGGTAGCCGCGCAATTCCCAATACTTTTAGAGGTGTATTTGGTGACTACAAGTTTGGCAATACCAAAGTATATGGTTACGCCTACGATAAATGGAGCCGCCGCCACGACGACAAGTGGGAAGATTTTTCTACCGACCAGTCAGATAACGGCGCAATTAGTGTTATTTGGGGTGTGGGCGCAAGCTACAAAAAAGATGCGCTAAAAATAGACGCAGAGTATTTAAATTCTCATGACTACTTATCAAAGCTTGGGCTTAAAGGCAGCTACGCTATAAAGCTCGATCAAAGTAAGTTAACCCTTTCAAGTGGCGTATTTACCTCACAAGACGATGGCGATTTATTTGTAACCGGCGCAGAGGGTGGCGATTTAGATGATGAAGATGCACTCGATGCGGTTTCAGGCGTTACTAAAAGTGAAAACGATGGTTTTGCCTATTACCTAGATGCCAATTGGAAAAAAGATATTTGGACACTAGGCGCCGCATTTACCAAAGTGAACGATGCTTGGATTGAAGATAACTTTAGCGGCGATCACGGGACTAACCCGTTTCCAACTCGCTCATTAATTGGTGCCGATATAACAAACCAAAATGAGTCAACTTGGCAGGCTCGCTTAGGTGTTGACCTAAAAGCAGTGGCACCGGGTTTAACCACAAAGTTTTATTACACCAGCGGCAGCGATGCAGAAAATTCAAGCTTAGGTAAAGCAGGTGGCACAGCCGATGAAAAATATTGGGCCATTGATACACGCTACAAAGNGGCTGTAAAAGGCTTAAGCCTACGTTGGTTATTTTTAGATTACACCACAGATGAAACTGGCAGTGTTGATGGTGTAAAAGGAGACAGAGCAGATCACCGTGTATATGTAGATTACACCATTAAGTTTTAAACGCCCCTTCGATTGGCTTTTAACGCGCAGCATGAAAAATGCTGCGCGTTTTTTAATTTTTAAAAGTTATTTTTTAATCAATTTTTATTTCGTGACAGGTTAGTGACAGTTTGGCTCCTTACTCTTAAAAAAAGGGCAACGTTTTGATAACGACGTTACTTGTTTTTAATTGCATTGAAAGGGCGAAACGATGAATTCAACACACGCTACACCTCAGTTAAAACCTACGCCGAGAGCCATTCACTTTCGTGCAAATAGCCACCAAATAGCCACGGCTGCTAGTGCAACAAGTAATACTAATTTTGCCCCTCAATCTTTGCAAAGTAAGCAAGAGCAAGTGCAAGAGTGCGTGGTTATTTTAAGTAATAACTAACCCGTTACTGCTCATTTAAATTGATTTAGAAGCTGGATTATTATGACTATTCAAAAAAAAATACCTTGTGTCATTATGCGCGGCGGAACGTCTCGCGGGACTTATTTTTTAGCCAACGATTTACCGAGAGAGTGGGATAAACGCAAAGAAATTTTAACTGCAGCAATGGGCTCAGGCGACCCGCTGCAAGTAAACGGCGTAGGTGGAGGCAACTCACTAACCAGTAAAGCGGCCATTATCTCACGCTCAACTGACCCCGATGCAGACATTGATTACTTATTTGCGCAAGTTGCTATTGAGCAAAATGAAGTCGATATAACCCCTTCGTGTGGCAATATTTTATCTGGTGCACCACCACTGGCAATTGAATACGGATTGGTTACTGCAAACGACGGTGAAACAACGGTACGGGTTAAAAATGTAAATACCAATACCCTGATTGAAGTTGTGGTACAAACGCCTAACGGCTTTGTAGAGTACGAAGGCGATGCCACCATTGATGGCGTACCGGGCTCTGGGGCGCCTATTTTACTTAAGTTTTTTGATGTGTGTGGCACTAAAACCGGTGAATTACTGCCTACAGGCTCTGTACGTGATACCTTTGATGGCGTAGAGGTAAGTTGTGTAGATGCTGCCATGCCAATGGTACTAATACCTGCACCATCACTGGGTGTAAAAGGCTCTGAAACTAAACAAGAGCTTGATGCAAATACAGAGTTACTGCAAAAAATAGAAAGCATTCGCCTGCAGGCGTCACTAAAAATGGGCCTTGGCGATGCAACCGGAAAAGTCATTCCTAAAGTCGGCTTACTGTCGGTGCCGCAATTTGGCGGTACGATAACTTCGCGCTACTTTGTGCCGCAAAATTGCCATACCAGCCATTCTGTAACGGGGGCAATTTGCGTGAGTGTTAGTTGCATGTTGCCAGGCAGTGTGGCGTACGACTTAATTACCCCACAAAGCTCAGAGCAGCAAAATATAGTGGTTGAACACCCTAGCGGTAAAATAGATTTACTACTTGAGGGGCGCTTTGAAAACGACACGCTAGATATAAAATCGGCGGGGTTAATGCGCACAGCCAGAATGTTATTTAAAGGTGAAGTACACATACCTGCAAAAGTATGGGATGAAAGCAAAATAGCTTAACTTATACCAATGGGCAAAATAGCTCACTTAATTAAGCTAATTGGTGTTAAGCCTTAGTAAACCAACCGAAAATGCGATAGCAGATTGTTTGTTATCGCTTTTTTTATGCTTTAAATAAATAAAGCTAAGTTTATTTTTATTTTAAAACAATGGCTTATAAATAATTTTAAATTAATGGATAGTTTGGCATCGATGACAGGTAGATGACAGTTTCGGCTATTAGTCTAGCTGTTGTTAACTTCTTTTAACGAAATACTTTCATCTACGTAATAGATGCAATGACGTTATTAGGACCTATTTAAATAATTGCAGCGAATAACAGAGGTCAAATTATGAAGATTAAATTAAGTACTTTTGCACCTAATCGACTAAAAGCAATGCTTGTTGTGTTAGCAGCGAGCACTTGTATCAGCTCAGCTTATGCAAACAATAACGACGAAGTAAGCTTTGATGGTGAGCGAGTAGAGTGGGTTGTGCCTTTTAAAGAAGGTGGCGGCTCTGACACATGGGCACGTTTTTTTGGTCCGCGTTTTTCTCAGCATTTAAATGGTAAACCTGTGGTTGTGGTTAAAAACATTCCAGGTGGTGGCTCTACCAAGGGTGCTAATCGCTTTGAGCGCCGCGCTAAAGCAAATGGTTTAAATGTATTTAGTACTTCTGCCTCTACACAAATCCCTTACTTACTTGGCGACTCACGCGTTAGATACGAAGTAAAACGTTGGAACGTGATTATGGCCACACCGACAGGTGCGGTGGTATATGTGCGCCCAGAGCTGGGTATTAAAAACGCATCAGAGCTTGCCAAATTGCAGGGTCAAAAACTTAAATTTGGTAGCCAACGCGCCGCGTCAATGGACTTAGTTGGGCTATTAGCCTTCGACATGCTTGATTTAGACATTCACGCCATTTTTGGTATGAAAGGCCGTGGCAGTGCGCGTTTATCGTTTGAGCGTGGCGAGGTGGATATCGACTTTCAAACTACCTCTGCCTACTTAAAAAAAGTACAGCCGCTAGTTGATGAAGGTAAAGCGATTCCGCTTATGTCGTTTGGCGTACTTAATAAAGAAGGCAAAATTGTACGCGACCCAACGTTTCCTGACTTACCACACGTAGGCGAAGTATACGAAATGATCCACGGTAAAAAGCCAACAGGTGTTGAATACAACGTATGGAAAACCTTTTTTGTAGCTGGTTTTGCCGCGCAAAAAGGACTGTTTTTACCTAAAGGCACCCCTGATGACGTTATTGCAGAGTGGCGCAATGCAGCACAGCGCGTCATTGATCAAGACAACTTTAAAGAAGAGTCTGAATTAGTACTTGGCCAATACCCACAACTTGTAAACGAAGATGCAGTAAACACACTGAGCTCAGCACTGACAATTTCTGAAACTGACAAACAATGGGTAAGAAATTACCTAACCGAAAACTACAACGCGCGTTTTTAAAAAACCATGTTGATTTGTTGTACACACAGTGGCTTGCATTTAGTGAGCCACTTTTTTAATCTAAGGAGAGCAGTATGTTAGATGCATTTTTAATTGCGCTACAAACTATTCTTACCCCCACACACTTAATGTATTTATGCGGCGGCGTTTTTTTAGGCTTGCTGATTGGTATTTTTCCGGGTTTAGGCGGCATAGCGGGTTTATCGTTATTACTGCCATTTTTATATGGTATGGACCCAATTTCAGCGCTTGCTATGCTTATTGGTCTAGTGGCGG
>NZ_AUTO01000307.1:0-5610 GCF_000498055.1 Pseudoalteromonas sp. TB51 | reverse complement strand
GCTCTGCTGTTGCAGATGCCGCGGGTGCTAAAAGGCCTGCCGCTGGGTTTTCTGCAATATCGCTGCTCGATGCTGACGCTTGAGTAACAAGTGCTGATATATCGCCGCCTTCAGCCATTGCTTGTAGTGCAGCAGGGGCTTCGGTTGCGACTTCAAAAAGTTTATCTTCGCTATCGTGTGCTGTTATTAGTACCGGTGTAAAGTAAAGGCCTTTAGTAAGGTTAGTAATTTCTACTTCTAGCTCTGCTGCCAATGTTGATTGGCTAGCTACTGCTAAAAGGGTTGCAACTGTAAATGCTGAAGCTTTCATTATTATTTCCTGTAAGTGATGATTCAGGCTAAGTATTGAATAACCACCTCAAGAAACTCTCACAAAGTTATCACTTTTTTATCACAGCGGGTTAGGGCGTGTTATTTAACAATATAGCCGCCTCTATATAGACACCTGCTCAATAAAAAGGCAGTATGTATTAACTAATAAGGAGAGCGTAATGGAAGAAAATCAACAGCTTGAGCCGTTATCAAAAGACGAAAAAACATGGGCTATGCTTTGCCATTTAAGCGCTGTAGCCGGTTTTGTTATTCCGTTTGGCTCTATACTTGGGCCATTAGTGGTATGGCTTATTAAAAAAGATGAAATGCCAATTGTCGATTTACACGGTAAAAAATCGCTTAATTTTCAAATTACTATGGCTATAGCTTACTTTGTATGTTTTTTACTGGTATTTGCCGTAATCGGCCTCGTTTTGCTGCCTTTAGTGGCTATTTTTTCTTTTATCATGGTGGTTTTAGCCAGTATTAAAGCCAACGAAGGGAAAGAGTTTAATTACCCACTGAGTCTAAATTTGATAAAATAAATGACGACCCTTTAATAAACCCAGCTGTATGCTGGGTTTTTACTTTAAGTACTTAATGCTTTATATCACCTTATTTTTTAGTGCGTTTGTGTCCGCTACTTTATTACCAAGTTCTTCAGAAGTGGTACTTGTTACCATGATAAGCCAAGCAAAAGCTAATCTGTGGCTGCTGTGGTTAGCCGCTACTTCAGGTAATGTATTAGGAAGTTGTGTTAATTATTGGTTGGGAACTCATGTGCTGCGTTTTAAGCACAAAAAGTGGTTTCCGGTATCAGCCAAGGGACTTGAAAAAGCGCAATCTCAATTTAAAAAATATGGGGTATATAGCTTACTGTTTGCTTGGCTGCCGATTGTTGGCGACCCACTAACGGTAATTGGCGGCATATTTAAAGTGCGTTTTAGTCTGTTTTTATTATTAGTAAGCATTGGCAAAGGCGCGCGGTATTTAGCCGTTATTGCCCTTGCCAGTGGTGCACAAGCGGTTTTGTAAAGTTACTTTGACCAATCAAGCGTGAGCGAAACTGAGTCGGCAAAGCGCAGTGCATGCGGTTTATCTACTCTGGCTTTTGCGTAATGTACGCTTGGGTGTTTGTGGCATACTGCAAGTATTTCGGCAACCAGCTTTTCAAGCAACAAAAAGTGCCCTTGCTCTACTAGGTTTATCACCTCTTTGGTGATCACTTTATAGTTAAGCGCTTGGTCCACTTCGTCTGTTTTACAGGCGTCATCAGCAGGGTAGTGAATTTCTAAATTAATCACTACATCTTGCTTTTTTTCCCGTTCCTCTGGGTTAAAACCAATAAATGTACGTAAGCGTAAGTTGGTTACGTTAATAATTGCGTTGGCCATAATTAACCCTTAATAAGCTGTAAAAACTCGTTACGCGTTTTAGAGTCACTTCTAAAGTTACCTAGCATTACAGAGGTACGCATGCTTGAGTTTTGCTTTTCTACACCGCGCATCATCATACACATGTGTTTAGCTTCAACAATAACACCTACGCCTTTAGCGCCGGTTACTTCTTCAACTGCTTTTGCAATTTGATGAGTAAGCTGCTCTTGTATCTGAAAGCGGCGCGCAAACATATCAACAATACGTGCAAATTTAGATAAGCCTAGTACTTTGCCATCGGGAATATAAGCAATATGGCAACGACCAATAAAAGGTAATAGGTGGTGCTCACACATAGAGTAAAGCTCTATATCTTGTACAAGTACCATATCATCAGCGTCTGAGCTAAATACCGCATTATTGGTAATTTCATCAAGCGTTTGACGATACCCTTTGGTTAAATACTCCATGGCTTTTGCTGCACGTTTTGGTGTATCGAGAAGACCTTCTCGGCCTGCATCTTCACCCACAGCGGTAATAATATTTTGGTAGCTTTGCTTTAAATCGTCATGCATAAATTTCTCAGTTTAATGTGTGTTCTACTTTAAATGGCGGCCGCCATCAACNGTGGCTGCGCAGTAATAAATCAATACTATTAATAATTTCTTGGCAACCTGGCTCTATACCCATAAGAGATTTTTTAAGAGTTTTAGCACGGTAAGCCTCGTCATCGTGCTGATTAAAAATAATCAACGATGGCGCAACCGAATTCACCTTTATATTTGGTGCGTACTTAGCGCTAAACGACTTGGTTAAGTTATCAAGTGCAGCCTTACTTGCGGCATAGGCAATGTGCTTTGGGCTACCTGTTTCAACAACGTAATCGGTAAGATGAATAATGTCAGCCGGTGTGCAAGCATCAGCTTGGTATGCCATTAATAGCTGTGCACAGGCATTATTAATTAAATACGGTGTTTTGGCATGAATGCGCATCATGTTATCAAACAAACTCGAAAAATCAGGGTTACTGGCTTCGCAGTCCCAGCTAGAGGCATTGTGCACAATGGCACGTAAAGAGTGAGTTTGCTGTTTGAGTGTTTCAATAAAGCTAGCTATACCGGCATCGCTGCTAAAGTCGGCGTGTATGCATACGGCGCCTTGTTGTTCTAGGTCGTCGACTGCATCGTGGCGCGTACGATAGGTAATAATAATAGCTTGGCCTTGCGATAAAAAGTGCTTAGCAAGCGCAAGGCCAATACGTTGACCAGCGCCTGTTATTAAAATAGGAGATGTCATGTAATGCAGTTTTCTCTTTGGCAGGCGTTAAAATTAACTATAAATCAGTTTTTTGTTTTACGTAACAATACGGTGAATAGATCAGCTAGTGCATACGCAGCACTAGCTGTTTAGCCGTTATAAATCATCGTAAATAGTCGGAATGGGTTGGCGCTTATGCTGAGTGCGACCATAAATATCAGTTAGCTTTTGCTCAACCTCTGCAGCCACCGGCTTGCCTTCTAAAAAGTCGTCAATTTGGTCATAGCTCAGTCCTAATGCTTCTTCATCGGTGAGGCCTGGGCGGTCACTTTCTAAATCAGCTGTTGGGGCTTTTGTTACTAATAGTTCAGGCGCACCTAAGGCAGTTGCAAGTGCGCGAACTTGACGTTTTGATAAGCCAAATAATGGGGCTAAATCGCATGCGCCATCACCAAATTTGGTGTAAAAACCAGTAATGTTTTCAGCGCTGTGATCGGTACCCACAACGAGGCCTTGGCAAAAACCAGCTATTTCGTATTGCGCTACCATGCGTTGACGTGCTTTTACATTACCTTTTACAAAGTCAACTTTAGCTTGCTCAGGTAGCTCTTCACCACTGCCTACTACTGCCGCCATAGCTTGCTCGTGTAATGCATCGGCAGCGGGTTTTACGTTGACGGTCATGCGTTTACTTGGCTTGATAAAATCAACGGCCATTTGCGCTTCGTCTTCATCGGCTTGTACACCGTATGGCAAACGAACCGCAATAAATTGGTACTTATTAGTGTTTTGCTCTGCGTTTAGTTCATCTACGGCTAATTGGCACAAGCGCCCGCAGGTCGATGAGTCAACACCGCCGCTAATTCCAAGCACTAGCGATACACTATGGGCTGCCACTAAACGTGCTTTTATAAAGTTAACTCGACGGGTAATTTCGGCGTTTACATCAATAGTTGGCTGAACTTTCATTTCAGCCATAATTTCGGCGCGCATGGCCAGCTCCTCGTTATTTAATAAGTAGTTTTTAAATAGGCTTACATTATCTGGTTTAGTGGTTATTAATTAAAGTCCTAAATGTGCTTTTATACGGCTAAGCTCGGCTTTTAGTTCCTCAATTTCTGCAAGTAACTCGTTAATTTCATCGTTTTTAACTTCTGCGACTTCTGTAGCTGGCACTTGGCTTGGCGCTACTGCTGGGTCAGCAAAAAGGTGCATGTAGCGACTTTCTCGTTTGCCGGGCTCGCGCTCAAGCTTTGTTACGTAGTCATCTTTTGCTAACGCGCTCAGGGCGGTTTCTACTTCGCTAACGTTTGTAAATTCAGCTAGGCGAGCGCTGCGCGTTCTTAGCTCACCGGGTGTTTGTGCGCCGCGTAACAGCAGTAAACATATAATTGCCCGTTGCTGCGCGCTCAACTGTAAGCTACTAAATTCTGTATTACAAAAACGGTGGTCGTATTTATTAACTCGCCCCGAAAGCCCTTCGTCTAGCGTTACAAGGCGCTGACTTATAAGCTCATCAAGTGTTTGTTGCACCTCACTTTCGCTCAAGTTTACAACCGGGTCTCGATTTGATTTTTGGTTACACGCATTCGTCAGTGCGTTCAACGACAGTGGATAATGCTCGGGTGTAGTGCTTTGTTTTTCTAAAAGGCAGCCAATAACGCGCTGCTGATTTGCTGATAAATGCATGGCTTTTCTTTATTAGTAAACAGTATTTTTAGCTTACACCTTTATTGTGTACCAAGCCATTGTTGTAATTTAGGCTCTAGTGCTGCGGAATCTAAAGGTTTGGTTAAATAATCGTTCATTCCTGCATCGAGGCACTTCTCTCTATCGCCCTGCATTGCGTTTGCCGTTAAAGCAATGATTGTAATATTTTTATTATGCTTACCCGCTTTTCCTTCGCGTATAGCTTGCGTGGCTTGGTAGCCATCCATCACGGGCATTTGGCAGTCCATTAAAACTAACTGGTATTTTTTGTCTTGGCTGCTGTTTAGCTTATCTAGTGCATCTTGACCGTTTTGCGCAATATCAAAGGTAAGCCCAACTTGTTTTAACAACGCTGAGGCCACCACCTGATTTACTTTGTTATCTTCTACTAAAAGCACTTGCGCGTGCGCTGATATTTCTTTGGGCTTTTCGGTTAACTCATTTTGCAGTTGTGCTTGGCGCTGTTGTTGCTCAATGAATTTATCGTTAGTGAGTGAATCAAATAAATCTGATGGGGTGAGCGGTTTAAATATCAGACAATCTATATTTATGCCAATGTTGTTATGCTCTTGCGAATAACTCATTGGTGCCATAACAACCAGTTTGCTTTGCTTGGTGGTTACTCGGTTTTTTAATGTATTTATTTGTGGGTGTGCAGCTTGCTCAAAAAAATGATAATCGACTAATAATGCATCTGGCTGGGTATCGCAGTTATCAAAATAATTAATGATACCGCTATAGTCACTTAAAATATTAACGTGTGCGCCCCATACGCGTAATTGTTTGGCGGCAATATTGGCGTTAAGTGTGCAGGCATCAATAATTAAAATATGTTTGTTATTAATTAAGTGGCTGGGTAAATCTTGCGCTTTAGTTAAACGGGGCTGTATTTTTATAGAAAACGAAAAAGTGCTGCCTTCATTTAGCATGCTGGTTACGCTTACTTCGCCTTCCA
>NZ_AUTO01000306.1:0-5152 GCF_000498055.1 Pseudoalteromonas sp. TB51 | reverse complement strand
CTGGCGGGTGGTTGAGGCATCGGCCTGAGTGAATGAGTCGAATAAAGTTTTTTGTTTTTCTGCGTCTATTCCTATGCCGGTATCAATAATAGAGCAATGTAAAAAACTGCCATCGGTGGTTTCATCTATCTGCGCGGTCACCAGAATTTGCCCATCAATAGTAAACTTAACAGCGTTGCCAATCAGGTTATTTAAAATTTGACGCAACCTATTCGGATCGCTAATTATTTCGCTGATAGTAATTTGGGTGGCATCTAAAATGAGATTGGTATTATTTTGCTCCACTTTAAGCGCAAACGACTCAACAACTTCACCAAGTAATTTAGGTAAGTTAAATTGCACATTTTCTATATCAAGTTTACCTGCTTCAATTTTAGAAAAGTCTAAAATGTCGTTAATTATATTTAACAGCGACTGAGCTGAAGATTGTGCAAGCTCAATATGGTGCTCTTGCTGTTGGTTGAGCTGGGTGCGCTTGATAATATTTAGCATGCCCAGTACGCCGTTCATGGGGGTTCTTATTTCGTGGCTCATACTGGCTAAAAATTCACTTTTAGCCATTACTGCTTGCTCTGCAGCCTCTTTGGCGGNGCTTGAATGCAAGCTGCCCACTAGGGCGGCTACAGCAATTAAAAAGCTTTCTTCGTTACGTGACCACGGGCGCATTGAAGCACATTGCTCAGCGCATACTATGCCAATGGAGCCACTTCCCGCCGGTATGATTGCGCACAGCATGGCATTAATATTGAGCGGCGCAAAGTAATGCGCTTTAAGGGGTTTTAGTAGTGGGTGATTTTGGGCATCACTGGTGCTAAACACAGCGTGTTTTTCTATGGCTTCAAAAAAATCTGGCGCCTCTTTTTTAAGCCATACCGCATTATTATTACCCATTCTGTTTTCAATATTATGGGCTGCTATAGGGCTCAATGAGGTTTTTGAGCTATTAAAAAACCAAATACTGGCTTGCTCAATGTTTAAAGCATGGCAAATAGATTCAGTAATAACTTGTTTAGATTGGCTTAATTGGCCACTTAAAATAAGGTCGTTGGCTGTAAGCGACGCTAAAATTTCGTTATGTAGGGCAATTTTGCTGTTTTCAAGTTCAATGCGCTTACGGGTATCAATATTTTGCAATGAGCCAAATATTCTTACACAGCGCTCGTTTTTGCGCTCAGCTTCACCATGAATAAGCACCCACATTTCGCGCCCTTCAGAGTCAATTACTTCAAGTTCGGCCTCGTAACTTTTGCCTTCTTTAATTGCAGATTCAACTAGCTGAGTGATACGTTCTCTGCTTTCGCCTGCTTTAAAGTAATTTAAGTTTGTAGGCCAGGTAGGCTCTTTGTTTAGCGGGTATTTAAAGATTTTTTTGGTCATATCTGACCAATACACTTGTTTGGTTTCTAAATTAAATGACCACGCCCCAATTTGGGCAAGGTCACTCATTGCCTCCAGCATTTTTTCGTTTTGTTGCTGGCGGTTTAGCATTTTTAAAAAGAATAAGAACGCCCATATTAGTAATCCGCAAATAATTATAATGGCGATTCTAAGCGGCCATATAGTTGAAGGTGCGGGGCTCCAACCTTCTTTAGGGGCTACGTATAATTGCCAGCTTCCCCCTTGAAAATTAAGCGTAAAATCAAGCGGCTCTTGTGTGGTTATATTGTTATTGCCATAAAAAAACTCGCCTTTTTTGCCTAAACCATGACGCCCTTGAATAGCAATGTTGTAGTTTTTTTCAAGCTCTTTTATGCCTGAGTTTTTGTATACTTTTTCAATGTCGAGCACCACCGATAATAACCCCCAAAAGCGGTTTTCAGGCGGAATATAAACAGGCACTCTGGCAATAAGGGCAATGTCGCCTTGCACTAGTTTAAGTGGTCCTGCCATAACAATAGTATTGGTATCACGGGCTCTAATGGCATCTAGGCGTTGGTTTTTGTTTTCTAAAAAGTTTAAGCCAATGGCTTTTTCGTTACCTTTTAGTGGGTAAGACATACGAATTATCATGTCGGGTGCACCACCAATATGGCGCAGTTCACTGGAGGTTTTAAACAAAGGCGCGGCAATTTGCTCAAACCGTGCCTGCTGTAACTCAGGTTCAGCTGATACAGCAACCGCTAATCCACGAACAAGCTGAATGTTTGATACCAAGGTGGCCTCTAGTTGTGCACGGTATGTACTTACTTGAGATAAAATTTGTAGGCGGTGGGCGTCTTTTGCGCGATTGTAGTTAATTCTATCTAACACAATGCTCACTAATATTATTAGCGTAAGCGATAACCAAAAGGTCAGCTTATAGTTGCTAATAGTGTTTTTTTTGTTGTTATTTTTTGGCGGCATTGGCTAAGTCATGCTGTTATTTTAGGCAATTTAACTATAGCTAATTTATTGTATAAATAAAAACGGCGCTGATAAATTAGCGCCGTTTTATTTTTATAATTAGTAGTTTAACTATTAAGCATCGGTTACTTCACGTGCCCAATGGTTTTGCTTAGCGACATGTAACTTACGGTAACCATCAAGTAGTGCTGCATGCTTTTTAAAGCCTTCAAGCGATAAACCTGGGAAGGTTAAACCATTAAATAATTTACGGCCTTCTGCTATTTCAATAGCCAGCGTTACGTTATCGCTGCCAAACATTAAACCCAGTGCATCTTGGTAGTCGGCGTAGTCGCGCTCGTCATCGTATTTAATTTCAAGAATAGCTTTTAAACAGCGGAAGTGGCGCATTGCATCTTCGTTTACTTGGCCTGTGTGTAGTATCCAGTCTACCCAATCAATGGCTTCTTCGTTGCCTGCGGCTAAACATAAGTGCGCTTTAAGCTCACCAATACGCAGTGTATGCCAAGGTGTATCGGCATCGGTGGCAAGGCCAATAAATTCAGCAGCACGAATAATATCGCTGTGGCCTGCTTCTTCTAGGCTGTCGTAAATGTCCATCCACTGCTGCGCATCGTACTGATCAAGCGATAGGAATGCTTCACGGAATTTAGCGCCTTCGTTGTTGTTACGCCAAATTAGTTCATCTACTGGGTAAATGTCTGACATACCTGGTACTAAAATACGACATGCATACACGTTTAAGTGTGTGTAATCCATAATGTAAATGTCGTGGCCCATGCTGTGAATTAAGTCAGTACAGAAGTTGTATTCTTGCTCTGTTGTACCGCTAAAGTCCCAATGAACAAAGTCAAAGTCAGCGTCAGCACGGAAAAAGTCATGCGAGATTAAACCGCTTGAGTCGATAAAGTGCAGCTCAATGTTTTCAGGCGTTGCAACTTCATCGTTGTCAAAAGTAGCTGGTTGGAACACATCAAGTTGATCAAGGCGACGACCTTGTAGTAACTCAGTAACGGTACGCTCAAGTGCAACTTCAAATGATGGGTGAGCACCAAATGAGGCAAACACAGAGCCATCAACAGGGTTAATAAGCGTTACGCTCATTACAGGGTATTTACCGCCTAGTGATGCATCGGCAATACGTAAATGAAAACCATGGCTGCGTAGCTCTTCACACGCCTCGTGAATTTTAGGGTATTGCTTTACAACCTCTTCAGGGACGATAGGTAAACAAATACCTTCTGCGATAATACGGTTTTTAATGGCGCGCTCAAATACTTCTGATAGCCCTTGTACACGTGCTTCAAACTTAGTGTTACCTGCGCTCATGCCGTTAGAAACAAAAATATTACCAATTACGTTTACCGGAATGTATACGTCTTGGTTATCGCGTTGGCGTGTGTATGGCAATGTACAAATGCCGCGCTCGTTATTACCTGAGTTAAAGTCAAAAAGGTGTGAGGCATTAAGCTCACGCTCTGGGTCAAAGTAATCCCACAGGCTTTCGTCCATTATGCCTTCTGGCACTTCATTGCCTTCAACTTTAAACCATTTCTCATTTGGATAATGAGTAAAGTCGCTGTTTGCAAATTCTTCACCTAAGTAAAAGTCGGCAAAAAAGTAATTACAGCTTAATCGTTCAAAGTATTCACCTAACGCAGAGGCGATAGATGCTTTATCGGTTGCGCCTTTACCATTGGTAAACATAACACCGCAGTCGCTGTCTTTTATATGAACTGAATAACAGTTAGCTACAGGGTTAAGCCAAAGTGCTTCTTCAACATTGATGTTTAGCGCTTTTAGCTTGTTTTGCATGGTAGAGATAGACGATTCTAGGTCGCGGTCTTTACCTTTGATAAATGTTTTTTCAGTCATATGAGTCTCAACTAGATCTGCACAAAATGTGGAATGGCTATTATCGTGGATTTTGATGTTTATTTCACCCTTTGCGAGTAAGAACATTATTATTTAATAAAACTATGGTTATTATATGTGCAACAAATGGTGCAAAGGACAAATTAATGTTTAAAGTAATCAAATGGCTAGTATTACTCGTTGTGGTTTTAGGGTTAGCTGGTACAGCGCTTGTGTATGGCGTATTAAGTTTAAGTATGCCCACACTTGATGGTAAAGGCCAAAGTACAGCAATTAATAAGCCGGTTACTATTTCGCGTGATGCACTAGGGCAGGCGGTTATAAAGGCCGAAAACCGCAATAGCGCGGCATACGGGCTAGGCTATGCGCATGGGCAAGACCGTTTTTTTCAAATGGATTTATTAAGACGTAACGCCGCAGGTGAGCTTAGTGAGTTATTTGGTAAAGCGGCCCTTGGGCTTGATAAAAAAATGCGCTTTCATCAATTGCGAAAACGCAGCCGCGCTATATTAAACACCTTACCCGAAAGTGATAAACAACTATTAAACAGCTACGCCCAAGGTGTAAACGAAGGGCTGGCACAAGTTGGTTTTGCAAGCTTTGAGTATTTACTTACAGGCGGAGCGCAAAAACCATGGCAAAGTGAAGATAGCCTATTAGTTATATTTAGCATGTATCTTGATTTGCAAAGTGCCACCTTTGAGCGTGATGAAGCTCTCATACATATTGAGCAAGCATACGGGCAACACATGGTTGATTTTTTAACACAACCTAGCCAATACCAAGCGGCGCTTGATGGCAGTAAACTTGCCCCGTTTACAGGCACCATTCCTCAACTTCCAGAGCAAGCACAGCACACGGTTAAAAATATTCAGACAAACCAAGAGCGCGGCAGCAATAACTGGGCAGTAACCGGTGCGCATACCCAAACGGG
>NZ_AUTO01000305.1:0-6521 GCF_000498055.1 Pseudoalteromonas sp. TB51 | reverse complement strand
AAGCCACAGTGCTTGACGGCTTCCCACTGTCTAAAAAGGGTCAAGCAGCGCGTGCGCTTTCAGCAGCGTTTGCTTCGTCATTATTTGGTGGTCTTTTTGGCGCCATTATTTTAACGCTGTTTGTACTGATTGCCCGCCCCGTTATTTTAGCGTTTGGCTCGGCCGAATTATTCATGCTTACTTTGCTAGGTTTAAGCATGGTGGGTGTATTAGCCGGTAATAGCCTAGTAAAAGGCTTAAGCGCATGTGGCTTAGGTTTATGTTTAGGCTCACTTGGCGGTGCTCCTGCAACCGGTGAATACCGCATGGTATTTGATAACGGTTACCTTATGGATGGTATTCCGTTAGTGGTTGTTGGTTTAGGTATATTTGCATTACCTGAGATTATCGATTTACTGCGTCAAAATCGCTCTATTTCAGAAGCTTCTGAGCTGGGTAGTGGATGGTTTGAAGGCGTAAAAGATGTTGTTAAAAATAAATGGCTAGCCACGCGCTGTGCTGCTATTGGCTGTGTTGTTGGCGCACTACCTGGCCTAGGTGGCAGCGTAGTTGATTGGATCTCTTATGGTCATGCAGTACAAACCTCTAAAGACACCGAAAACTTTGGTAAAGGCGACATACGCGGTGTTATTGCCCCTGAGTCATCAAATAATGCCAAAGAAGGCGGTGGCTTAATTCCGACCTTATTATTTGGTATTCCAGGTTCTGGCAGCATGGCTGTATTTTTAGGTGGCATGGTATTAATTGGCTTAGAGCCAGGCCCTGCGATGATCACCACTGACCTTGATGTTACTTACACCATTGTATGGTCACTGGCACTTGCTAATGTAATTGGCGCGGGCGCGTGTTTACTAATTTCTAAATGGGTAGCAAAGGTAACAACTATTCCTTACACGCTCATGGCACCATTTATGGTTATGGTGATCTTTTTTGCGGCGTTTCAGGCAACCCGTGATTTAGGTGATTTAGTCGCACTTATTGGTATTGGTATTTTAGGCATATTAATGAAGCGCTTTGGATGGCCACGACCGGCATTTTTAATTGGCTTTGTACTAGCAAGCGGCATGGAAACTTACCTTTATCAAGCTATTCAGTTTGACGGCATAGAGTTTTTATTAAAACCGGCTGTGATTATTATTGGTGCATTAACCGCGCTTTCTATTTTCTTTGCAGCACGCCACTCTATTAAGGCTGCTAAAAAAGAAAAAGCCAATAAAAACACAGCTAATGCTGAGGTAAAACCAACTAACCTTAAACCACAAATCGCATTTTCTGGCTTTGTTTGTTTAGTGTTTGCATACGGTTTGTATGACTCGTTCCAACGCACATTCTTAGGTGGAGTATTTCCTGGTGTGGTGTGCTCGTTCATGTTAATACTCTCTGCGGTTGTGCTGATCAAGCTGCTGCTTAATAAAGTAGACGATGCTGTAAATTACGATAATGAGGTCTCTGCGGGGTATGTAAACGACTCAAGCGTGACTGGCCTTTGGCATTATGTATTTTGGCTGTGTGGGTTATTAGCTGGGTGTTTTTTACTGGGCTATGTGATTTCGATAGCGTTGTTTTTCATAATATTTTTACTTGTAAAAGCACGTATATCAATTGCTAGAACATTAACACTGACAGTGTGTGCGTTAGCATTTTTACTTACTTTATCGCACTTTATGGTATTAGACTTACCAAGCGGTTACCTACAAGAAGTGGCAAGCTTTACGCAGCTGTAAACGCCGCCGTGCTAAGCAAAACAAGCAGCGCTTAGCACGGTTTACATTCGCTCTAAAAGGCACTGGCTTAAGAAGGATATAATTATGATTTCACCTAAGCTTATTTTAATGCCGCTTTCTACAAGTGGGCATGTAACAGAGCGCTTAAAAGGGGGCTTAGCCGTTGCTAAGTATTTTAATGCGCACCTTGATGTTTATCACACGCACTTAGACCCAAAACGCTTTTTGCCAACAGGGCAGCTGGGCTTACCAACTAAATTGGTAAAAGAGTTAGACTCTGTAGCAGGGCGCTTTGCAACAACCGAATCGGCAAATTTAAAAATCGAATTTGTTAGTTTATGTGCCCAGCAGCAAGTTAAATACACTGACGACAGCGCAGAGCATCCCACGCACCCAAGCGCTTCATGGCATATTAATATAGGTGTGCGCAGCGAAATAATTGCAGAGCAAGGCAAAGTTGCTGATTTAATTATTATTCCGCAGTCTAAAAGTGGTAAATCAACCTCGACCTTTGAGGCATCGGTAATGCGAAGTGGTAAACCTATATTACTGGTACCACGGCAAATGACCCACTTTGATATAAAAACAGTGGTGATTGGCTGGAACGCCAGCACCGAGGTATCGCGTGCGCTCACTTACAGTTTACCGCTTTTAAAACAGGCTAAAAAGGTTGTTATTTGCACCAGCGCAAGTAGCGCCGATAAAATGCCAAACGGCCATGAAGTGGTTAAATATTTAGCTCAGCACGATATTAAAAGTGAGTTTGTAACATTTAATAATGGCAGGCAATCGACCGCTAAAGCGTTTATGTCGGTAGCGCAAATGCATAACGCTGATCTAGTGGTGATGGGCGCATTTACTCACAGGCGAATCCATGAGCAAATTTTTGGTGGTATGACTAACTACATGCTAGCAAACACCACCTTGCCAATACTTATGGCGCGATAACACTTAAAGCTTAAAAACTAAATTTTACCCAAAAGCTGATATTTACGTTCAATATCGGCTTTTTATTAAAGCTCAATGTGATAAAACTAACCATTACAATAATAAAAGTTAATGGGTAGCAGCCTATGTATACGCTTTCACAGTGGCAATCAAACGGGCAGTTTATTGATATAAATGCCAAGCAAATTTTTACTCAAACAGCGGGAAATGCTAATAACCCCGCGCTCCTTTTGATACACGGCTTTCCTAGTGCAAGCTGGGACTGGGAAGGTATGTGGGATGAGCTCAAAAAACACTACTTTTTAATTACACTTGATATGCTGGGTTTTGGCCTTTCGGATAAACCAATAAATGCGGCTTATAACATTACAGAGCAAGCTGATTTATACACGCAATTTTTAAAGCGTTTAGATATTACCAATGTACACCTATTAGCTCATGATTATGGTGATACCGTGGCTCAAGAGCTATTAGCAAGGCAAGTTGCTGCTCAAAGCGACATACGCATACACAGTGTATGCTTTTTAAATGGCGGGTTATTTCCACACATACATAAACCTTTATTTATACAAAAGCTGCTACTTTCAAAACTCGGTTGGCTAGTACCTAAGCTAATGAGCAAACAAAAGTTTGCTAAAAATTTAATCACTATTTTTGGCAAAAAAACACCACCAGCCCCTATGGTAATTGATACCCTTTGGGCGTTGTTAATTTATAACAAGGGTTTACGTGTAATGCCCAAGCTAATTAAATATATTACACAGCGAAAACAAAACGAGCAGCGCTGGGTTGGGGCAATGATTAATAGCGTTATACCGCTTACGTTTATTGCAGGTGAGCAAGACCCAATATCGGGTAAACACATGCTTGAGCACTATAAAAAAACAATACCTAATGCGCGCGTACAAGGGTTTGTTGAGCTTGGGCACTACCCACAAATAGAAGATGCCAAGGCTATAACCGAGGCTTATTTAAATTTTAGAAAGCAGATATAAAAAAACGCGGCTATTTTAGGCCGCGTTTATAAACTAAATAGCGTGATGCTGGCTACTTAGTACTTTCTTTTTTTAGGAATTTTTAACTGGCTTTCAAATTCATCAGGAAAAAGCACCGTGCCGTCGTCCTCTTCGGTAGGGAACACCGCAATCAGTAAGTCGTCTTCTTCAAGGCCGGGTGTCCAGCGGCTAAACCAATCTTTAGCCGGAATGGCTTTTGGAGTACAGCCTTCCCATTCGCCCGTGGCCCAAGCTTGTGCAAAATCGCGGGTTGGCCACACTGGTACACAGTCGTCATCTTCGTTGGCAAGCATTACGCAGCCATCATCGTCGTTTAAAATCCATACTTGTTTGTACTGTTGTACGGTTTCAAACATAAAAGCGAGTCGTTTTTTTGCCCCTAGCCCTAAAATTACGGTTTGTTCTTCAGTCGCATTTACAGTTGTCATAATTGGCTCACTCTTTATTGCTTCAAATTTGAATTTTACTGCTACAAGTATATCGAGTTATGTGACAGTGTGTTGAAAAATTATTATTTAACCTGAACTCTGGGTAATAAATCTATCTCTAGCAGCTATTTTAAGCGCTAACTGCGTTGAATTTACTGAAAATCTCTGGCTAGAGACAAAATAAGCTTAACTATCATCATGATAAAAAGTGTTAGTAAATCTCTTAACCAGAGTTCAGGTTATTTAATTTTGTAATCCAGATCTGTTTTGGTACTCCCTAAGTATATTTTGAGCGAGCATTCAAAATTACCCTTGAATGTTGTTAAAAAGGCCGCATCTCATATGCATACTCATAATGAAGGATTTAACAATGACCACAGATTTACTGGCTCCGTATACATTAAACGACTCACTTGAACTTAAAAATCGCGTTTTTATGGCGCCTTTAACCCGTTGTATGGCTGATGATAATTTAGTACCTACGCAAGATATGGTCGAATATTATGCGCGCCGTGCCGATGCTGGCTTAATTATTAGCGAAGCCACTATCATTCGCCCAGATGCACAGGGCTACCCAAATACACCGGGGTTATTTACCAGCGAGCAAATTCAAGGCTGGAAAAAAGTAACCGACGCCGTACACGCAAACGGCGGTAAAATGTTTGCACAGCTTTGGCATGTTGGCCGTGTTGCTCACCCTCATTTTTTTGACGGCGAAGTATTAGCGCCATCGGCAATTGGTGTTGAAGGCTCTGTACCACGTATGCGTGAGCTGACATACATTACGCCAAAAGCGGCCACTAAAGAGGATATTAATTCATTGATAGCCGACTTTGCTAAAGCGGCCGAAAACGCCATTGAAGCAGGTTTTGATGGTGTAGAAATTCATGGCGCAAATGGTTATTTAATTGATCAGTTTTTACATTACGCTGCAAATGAGCGCACAGATGAATATGGCCAAACACCTGAAAATATGGCGCGTTTTGCAATAGAAGTGACCGATGCGGTTGTTAACGCAGTAGGTAATGAGCGTACGGCAATTAGGTTATCGCCAGGTGCTTATTTTAATATGGAAGAAGATAAGCGTGATAAAGCGGTATTTGATTATTTATTAGCGCAGCTAGATGACAAAAAACTGGCTTACATTCATGGCGGTATTTTTGATGACAGCACTCAATTTGACTCTTTAGAAGGTAAAACAACCTCGCAGTATTTGCGCGCAAACACTAAAACCAGCCTTGTAGGGGTAGGTAGCTACAGTTTTGATGATGCAAAACAAGCAATAAACAATGACCAGTTTGATTTAATTGCGATTGGTCGTCCATTTATTGCTAATCCAGATTACATTAGTAAAGTGGCTAATAATGAAGAACTTGTTGCTTATAGTGACGAGATGCTAGCTAAACTATTCTAATTAATTAGGGCGTGTTGACCTTTGGCGTTTGAATTTGCAGCAGTATGTTTGGTTTTTAGGCAAGGCAGAGCCTATGAAGTGTGGTTACTCCCCATTAATAGGCGATAACGCAGCATAAATGCCAAACATGCGCTGCCCTTCGGGTTCTGCCTAGGGGCGATAAACTCTTTGTTACTCGGTTTTTACTTAGCCCACTAGGTTACAAACCTCGTGCCGCGATTTAATCACCCCTAGATTGAACAAATTTCAATCCGCAAAGATCAACACGCCCTAGTATTTATATATAAACCAGCCTAGGTTTTTGTGCTTAGGCTGACTCACAAATGACATAACAAAGCCATAAAAACCCCACATTTTTTTAACACCCCTGTAAATAAACTTCATTTTTGTTGTCATAATTCGAAATCATACTGTGCCCGCTTTCATAATTACTTTAGATAATTAAAACCAAACGGGATCACAATGTACGCTTTAACTAATAAATCGATTTTGAGCATGGCAATTGCTATGGCTGTATCAACGTCAGCTTATGCAAATGACAACGAAATAGAAGAAATAACCGTTACTGCAAAACCAACCAGTTACGCAAATAATGTGATTGAGCCTGCAATGCTTGATCAACAAACAACGGTTTCGAGTGTGTTATCGGTTATCGATAACTTACCTGGCATTAGCATAAACGAAGGCGATGCATTTGGTGGCGATGACTGGTCTACCACAATTACTATGCGTGGTTTTAGTATTGACTCGAACCAGCAGCAATTAGGGATGACCGTTGATGGTATTCCTAACGGTGGCTCAAACTATGGTGGGGGCGCTAAAGCAAACCGTTACCTAGACACTGAAAATTTAGCCACTGTAGAAGTAGGCCAAGGCACCTCAGACATTAAATCGGCATCGCTTGAGGCACTAGGCGGTACATTTAACTTTGTAAGTAAAGCGCCAAGTCTTGATAGCAGCACCACTTTTGCTTACACCTCGGGTAGCCACG
>NZ_AUTO01000304.1:0-20547 GCF_000498055.1 Pseudoalteromonas sp. TB51 | reverse complement strand
CCGCCGCCGGCAATTGCATCAATAAAGCCAGCAGCAAGGGCCGCGGCACATAAAACTGCCAGTGTTGTGGGATCTAAAGCAAGTTCAAACATTAATAATCTATTTGTCTTTTAAAAGGTGGTAAGGTGTCGAGCATGGCTTTGCCGTAGCGCTTGGTAATTAAGCGTCTATCGAGAATGGTTATACGGCCTTCATCGCTCTCTTTTCGCAGCAGTCTACCACAGCTTTGTACCAATTTCTTTGCTGCATCGGGCACCGTAATAGACAAAAATGGATTACCGCCTTTACTTTGTACAAATTCGGCTTGGGCTTCTTCTATTGGTGATGTAGGTACTGCAAACGGTATTTTTGTAATTATTAAGTTTTCTAAATATTTACCAGGTAAATCAAGCCCTTCTGAGAGGCTTTGCGTACCAAATAAAATACTACCTTTACCGCTATCAATATTTTGGGTGTGTTTTTTTAATAATGCCTCGCGCGACATTTCGCCTTGCACTAATAAGTTAAAACCTTTTGTTCTAAGAAACTTAGCCACATGGTCCATTTGCCAGTACGAGGCAAACAATACCAAATTAGCTTTTTTTGTATTTAAGTACTCAGGCAAGGTTTGCGCTATATGGTCACTAAATGCTTTGTCGGTTGGCTCAATTTTACTTACCGGGATACGCAAGGTTGCTTGTTTAGGGTAATCAAAAGGTGAGGGCACTTTAATAAACTTAACGCCTTCTTCTTTTGCTAAGCCGCTTTCATAGGCAAAGTGGTCAAACGAACCGAGAGCGCTTAAAGTTGCCGAGCATAGTACCGCCCCTGCGCATTCATTCCATAGTTTGTCTTTTAAGTAGTAGCCAACTTCGATAGGGCAATCACTTAATAGGTGATCGTGATGGTTTTTATATTCTAAACGTTTGATCCACCTTGCGTGAGGTGTACCTTCGCCTTTATTTGCATAGCTATACCACAGCTTATTTAATTGCTCTAAGCGGTTTATATAGTGCCCGCTTTCGGCTAAGACAGGGTCTGCAACGTAGGGTTTTATATCCCCATCGCTTACATCTTGAGTGAGGGTATCGTGCATTTTGTTTAAGCAGCGTAGTGCATCTAGTGTGGCGTCACTTATATCTTTAGCTTTGTTGTGCAATGATTTTGGTATTTCGCCATGCTCAAAACGGTATGTATCGTCTTTTGAGTATTCAAAGTCGGCGTTATCAAGAATATCACGCACCACTTTTAAGTCTTTATTCGCATCGTTAATGCTATCGCATAGCTTAAAGTTTTGCCCAATGGCTTTTTGACCCACTAATACCTTAGACATTTTGCCACTAAATTTGGTGAGCTTATCGAGCCANCCGCTGCCGATGAAAAGTCGCGGGTAATATGCGCAAGGTGGTGCGCTTCATCTATTACATAAAAGGTGTTATCGGGTTCGGGTAAAATTTTACCGCCCCCTAAATCCAAATCTGCCAGTAGCAGTGAGTGGTTAATAACAAGCACATCCATTTGCATAAGCTGATTACGAGCAAGCTGAAACGGGCAGGTTTGGTGGGCTTTCATTTGGCGTTGGCAAGCGTGTTTATCGCATGCGATTAAGTTCCACACTCTATCGGGTATGGTGTCGGCCCAACTATCTCTGTCGCCTTGCCATTTTTTATTTACATAGGCATCGTAAAGGCCTTTTAAGCATTTAGTTTCCATATCACTTAGCGGCGAGGTAAGTGTGGGCATAAACTCCATTTGGGTTTGGCTATCGCCATTAACAGCGTTATGTAATTTATGGGCACATATATAGCGTTGCCTACCTTTTACTAGGTCAAACTTAAAGTCGAGCCCTGAGTGTTTTTTAAAAAAAGGCAGCTCTTTTGCTATTAATTGCTCTTGTAGGGCCACGGTAGCAGTAGATATAACCAGCTTCTTTTTTTGAGCAAGGGCAAGCGGTAACGCGCCCAAACAATAAGCAAGCGATTTACCAGTCCCTGTGCCAGCCTCAATAACACATATTCGCTGCTTTTTATGGTATTCGCCAGCCAGTGTTTTTGCTATTTCGGCAACAAGGTAGTTTTGGCTACTGCGTGGGCGGTAATCAGTAAGGTTACTAGCCACATGCTGGTGTACTTGCCTAATTGTTTTTTTTAGTTGGTCAGAAAGCATGGGGAGATAAACCTAAAATATGTATATAATTACAGTGTATGGATTTTAGAGTTATAACCGTGTAACTACAAGCAAGGATGAAATTAATTTAGTAAATTAATGCGGCGATTTTTTAAGTTTATAAATTACTCCCTATTATGGCCTGTTTATATTTTGAGGTTGAACAATTTTCAATCCTTAACGTTCATGGCCTTAAAGTAGAAAAACAAAATATAAGTAAGGTTTATTGATAGTGTATTTAACATCTGGTTTTGTACTTTCTGCACAAGCGCACGATAGCGCTCAGGGTTTACAATATGAAATTTGGTTTGCTACCGATAATGGACCAATAAAGACAATTACTGAGAATGAAACCGCACTATTTTTTATAAAAAACTCAGATACAAAAGCAGCTCAAGCCATTTTATCTGCCGAATCACTAAACTTTTTAATTAAACCTCTTTCACTTAAAAATTTTCAGCAGCAAGATATGTGTGGCTGTTACTTTTACTCACTCAAACACTTTTATAGCGCGAGCAAAGCGTTAAAAAGTCGCGGTATTACACTTTATGAAGATGATATAAGGCCCATTGAGCGTTATTTAATGGAGCGCTTTATTAAAGGCGGGGCGTGGATCACGGGTAAACGAGTGGATCATGCACATTACACTGAAATTTTAGATGCTAAATTAAAAACCAACGCTGACTATACGCCTGTGCTTTCTAAGTTGTCACTTGATATAGAGTGCAATGAAAGTGGGGTGTTGTTTTCTATTGGCTTGGTAGGCTGTGGTTTAGATTGCGTAATCATGATTGGAGAGCCTGAGCATCACGACCCAGTGATTGGTTATACTATTATATGGTGCGCAGACGAGGTTGCACTATTACAGCAACTTGTAACACTTATTAAGCAGTGCGACCCAGATATTATTATTGGGTGGAATGTTATTGAGTTTGATTTTGCAGTTATTTATGAGCGCTCTGTGGCACTTGGGGTAAAACTATTACTAGGAAGAGGAAACCTTCCTTTATATGTTCGAAAAGGCCATTTTACACGGGTTTCTATTCCCGGGCGCTGTGTAATTGATGGCATTGATACTCTAAAAAATGCCACTTATAGTTTTGAAACTTTTTCACTTGCTAATGTAGCTAAAGAAATTTTAGGCGAGTCTAAATTAATTGAATCTAGTAACAGCTTACAAGAAATTATTCGTCAATTTAATGAAGATAAACTCGCGCTCGCTAACTACAATCGGCAAGACTGCATACTCGTTAATAAAATCTTCGATAAGCTAAAACTTCTCGATTTTGCTGTTATTCGCACACAATTAACAGGCCTTGAGCTAGAAAAGCGCGGCGGCTCAGTGGCGGCTTTTGTAAACATGTATTTGCCTTTATTACATCGCAGCGGTTATGTAGCACCTAATATGGGCGACCATGGGCTGACGTTTGAAAGCCCAGGTGGTTATGTTATGGAGTCGGTACCAGGGCTGTATAAAAATGTCATCGTGCTTGATTTTAAAAGCCTGTATCCCAGTATTATGCAAACCTTTTATATAGACCCGCTTGGACTAATAGAAGGGATTGAAAACCCTAAAAACAGTATTGAAGGTTTTAATAACGCATTATTTTCAAGAGAGCAGCACCATTTACCAGCGCTTATAAAAAGCCTAGCGCTACAGCGCCAGCGGGCAAAAGATAATCACGACTTAATGCTATCCCAAGCGATTAAAATAATAATGAACAGTTTATATGGTGTATTAGGCTCACAAGGCTGTCGTTTTTATGACCCACGACTCTCAAGCTCTATTACTTTACGTGGCCATGAGATAATGCTGCAAACTAAAAAGTGGATTGAAGAGCAAGGTTATAGTGTTATTTACGGAGATACCGATTCGACCTTTGTAAAATTAACGGATGATTTAAGTGTTGAGGCGTGTAATAAAATAGGTAAACAGTTAGCTAAACACATAAACACATTGTGGCAGCAAAACATACACGCTAAACATAATTTAACTAGCCATTTAGAAATAGAGTTTGAATCGCTTTACAGCCCCTTCTTTTTACCCACCATAAGAGGTAAAAGTGTGGGGTCTAAAAAACGCTATGTGGGGCAGTTAATAAAGCCGGATGAATCAAAATTGGTTTTTAAAGGCTTAGAAACCGTAAGAAGTGACTGGACTAAACTGGCTCAACAGTTTCAATTTGACCTATTTACCCTCCTTTTTGAGCAACCAGAGCAAATAAATGACCTTGTAAACGATTACATTAGTAAACTTTTACGCGGCGAATTTGATCATTTGCTGGTTTTTAAAAAACGTTTAGGTCAAAACTTAACCGACTATCAAAAAAATATCCCTCCACATGTGCAAGCAGTAAAAAAGTTTCAGAGACAAAATAGTGAATTTACGCTAAAAAGAGGTGAATTTGTTACATTTGTTTACACAACCCACGGTGTTGAGCTGTATCAAGGGCTGCATAGCTACGACTACCCATTGTATATAGACAAACAAATTGTACCTCTATTAGAAATGGTTACGCAATTTGTTAACGTTAACGTAAACAGTTTCGAGCTAAAACAGTTCGAATTATTCTAACTTGTACCTATTAATGCAATTTTTGATTACATAATCTACGCTTTAGCTTTATTTTTGTACAGTTATTCCTCATCTAAGCTAAAAAACAATAAAAAACCCTTTTTTAATTAATATTTGGTTAACAGTGGTTGGCTTTTAGATATTTTTTGTTTAGTATTTGGTTTAGTCGCTGTTAACAAACTGTGACAACAAAAAATAATTAAATAATAGTCGCTTCTAACAAGTGGTGACCCAGGGAGAATCAAATGTTAAATAATAAAGTTTCAAAGGCAGTTCGCTTAGCGATTGCATTTGGTGCAGTATCAACAGCTGCATTTTCGTCAAGTTCATTTGCTGCAGAAGAAGAGTCTGCAGAGAAAGTAGAACGCATCCAAGTAACTGGTTCACGTATCAAACGTACAGATTTAGAGGGTGCTTCTCCGGTAGTATCTATTACTTCTGCTGATATCAAGCTAGAAGGTGACTACACAGTTGCAGATGCACTACGTTCTAGTTCATTAAACTCATTCGGTTCGTTCTCAGAGCGTTCTGGTAGCTCAGCACAATCTCAAGCAACTATCAATTTACGTGGTGCTGGCTCACGTCGTACTTTAGTACTTTTAAATGGCCGCCGTTTCCCAGGTTCACCAACATTAGGTGGTGCTTCTGCTAACCTTAATGCTATTCCAATGGCTGCTGTTGAACGTATCGATATCATGACTGAAGGTGCATCTTCTATTTATGGTTCTGATGCAATGGCAGGTGTTGTTAACGTAATTATGAAAGAGAACTTTGAAGGTTTAACTTTCAACATTGGCGCGGGTCACCGTGACCAAGATGAAGGCACTACTTCAACTGAATTTTCTGTAGTTGGTGGTGTTTCAAACGATAAAGGTAACATTACATTCTCTTTCGATCACCAATCTCGTAAAGGTATTTCAGATGCTGACCGTGACTACACTAAAGCTCAGCTTGGTGATTTAGACGGTGATGGCGACATTGAAGCTTACACTGCAGATACTGTAGGTTGGTCATACTTTGGCGCTACTGTACTTTCACCTGATTTTGCTACAGCGTCAGCTTCACTTTTATGTGATGATTTAATCTCTGAATACGGTGAAGATACTTTCCGCCGCGTTGATGCAAACGAAGATTGGGGCCCAGGTTCTGAGTACTGTATGTATGCATTCGCTAATGTATCTTACAACACAGCATCAATTGACCGTAACACATTATATGTTAGTGCTAACTACGAGCTAACAGACGACATAGAGTTCTTTGCTCAAACAATGTTTGTACAAAACTCTTCATTTGGTCGTTACGCTCCACCGGCTGCAGCATGGGAAAACATGGCAGCTGATAACCCGCATAACCCATACGGTGAAGACGGTGCATATGGTTTATTCCGTTGGGTAGGTATTGGTACACGTGATGGTAACGTAGATGATTACAACCAAGATTTAACAGCTGGTTTACGTGGTGACTTAGATTGGAACAACGCTTCTTGGGAAGTTTACTACCACCACAATAAAGCAGATAACAAATCTGTAGGTGAGTACTACCTTTCTTACAGTGGTTTAGCATACAACGAAGCTAACGATATCGATTTAGGCTCTGATGAAGGCATTGCCAACATGAAGTCGACTACGCTACAAAACTCAGGCTCTACTTTTGACCAATACTTTGCTGGTTTAGGTTTTGACTTATTTGAACTACCAGGTGGTGCTGTTGCCCACTATGTAGGTGTTGAATATTTTGAACAAACTTACGAAGATATTTACGATGGTCAATCTGAAGCTGGCTTAATCGGTGGCTCTGCTGGTAACTCTTCAATGGGTGACCGTGATGTGACAGCTGTTTTCTTCGAATCAGTACTACCAGTTTCTGATACAGTAGAAGTGAACTTAAAAGCTCGTTACGATGATTACTCTGACTTTGGTGACAACGTTGCTCCAGCAGTATCTGCTCGCTGGCAGGTTGCTGATAACGTAGTGATTCGTGGTTCTTACTCTGAGTCGTTCCGTGCACCAGGCCTTGATTTACTTAATGCAGCACGTACATTCTCTGCTGAATCTGCAATCGATTATAATAACGGTTCTACTACATCACGTCAGTACAACACATACTATACTCAGAACTCAGAACTTGAAGCTGAGACTTCAGATTACATCAACTTAGGTGTGGCATGGGATGTAAACGATAACTTAAGCTTTAAGTTAGATTACTTCCAACTTTCTATTGATAATGTTATTCAGTCTAAATCTCTACAAGGCTTATTATCTGATGAGGCTGCTGGCCTAATCACTGCAGTAGGTGTTGATACAGATACGTCTGATGAAACTTTCTACCTTAAGCGCTCTGCTTCAGGTACGCTAATCGAAGCAGGTACTTCTTACTTTAACGGTGCTGGTTTTGAAATTGAAGGTTTTGATTTCACTATTAATGCAAACGTAGAGACTGATTTTGGTGACTTCCGCTTTAACAATGTTAATAGTGTAACACTTTCATACGATTCTGAAGTAGGTGGTGTTGTACAAGACACTGCTGGTTGGTCTGGCCAACCTGATCTTAAGTCAGTAGCAACAATTTCTTGGTCACTTGATGATCATACAGTATCTTGGAACTCTACTTACACAGCAAGCACGTCTGAAACTGAAGTTGATGAAGATGGCGATGGTTTCTACGAGCAATCAGGTGATTTAGATAGCTGGTTAATCCATAACTTAACTTACAGCTACAATGCAGGTCCTTACGGCGCTGTAACATTTACTGTAAGTAACTTAACTGACGAAGACCCAGTTCTTTCTTCAGCTGGTACATGGGATAACCAAGACCTTTACAACAACTTTGGTCGTGATTACCGTGTAAACTACTCAATTAGCTTCTAATATTAATTAGAAACAGGTTGATATATAGGGCTGAATTTATTCAGCCCTTTTTTTATGGGGATTTTTTATGGAAAATTATTGGAGTGAGTATTGGTCTCAAGGGTATTTAACTTCATTTGGGCAGGATATTAAGAAAAACTATACAGGCAAGCTCAAGCAGAGCTGGACAAGTTTTGCTACTGAGCTTAGTCCACAGTGTAAAATACTAGACATAGGAACAGGCAATGGTGCACTGATACAGCTTATACACGATAGTAGTAAAGATCAGCTGAGCTTTATTGGTATTGATAAAGCAACAGTGGCAAAGAGCGTTACAGGCGTGCCCGACTCTAGTATTTTATCAGATGTAAGTGCAGAGTCCTTACCTTTTGAAAATAATGAATTTGATGCGATAGTGGCTCAATTTGCAATTGAATACAGTGAGCTTTCGAAGAGCATTTCTGAATTATTTAGGGTATTAAAACCGGGTGGGTTATATCAAATTGTTTGCCACGAAATAGATTCAGATATAGTTAAACCAAATGTGCTTATATTGGAGTCTGCTGTACGTGTACGTAGTGACTTGTTAACTCCTTTAAAGCAGCTAATTGATGAGCTGAAAAAAGATGATAATGCTCAGGTTAATAGCTTGATAAAAACAATAAATAACCTTATCCAGCTTGAAAGGCAAGTACACCCTCACGCAGTTAATGGAACACGGTATCCCGAATTTTTTCAGTTTATTTTGAATAATAGAAAAATTGATTTAGAACGCGCTTATCAATTATTTACTCAAGAGCTCGAAGGGCTGATCTTTAGGTTAAGTGACTTAAAGCAAGCGGCGTTAAACTCTAAGGATATTAGCCAGTTGTTATTGTTAGGCGATAAAATATTTAAAGAGGCTTTAGTTGACTCTAATAATGAATATATCGGAACGCTTTACAAAGGACGCAAATAGCTAGCCCCATCAATAAAATTTGTTCTGTTCTGCACATTAATACTCTAGCAGCTTTGATGGTATTCCAAAGGCCAAACGAGCTGCAGCTCCCGATTCCTCTGCTTTTTGGCGACTTGTTAAACATTGTTCTTGGTCACCTTGTCATTTATAAATTTTAAATTACCTTGTTAACACCTTTAAATATGTAAATAAGTAGAAGTATTTTGCGTTTTATTTTCAAAAATGCATTGTTCCGGTTATTGGTATATTCATGCTTTATTTTTTTGTCCCCTTTATCGAAATAAACTAATATTAATTATATTTAAATTGATGTGAATTATTGGTTTTTAATATGTTGACTATGTTTATATATTGATACTAACATTCACAAAAGAAGCGGTACTTTCACTTCTTAAGCTATTTATTTAATGGCTAAAACAATAAATATATAAATAAAATTATTTCAGGGAGAATCCAATGTTAAATAACCAAGTTTCAAAAGCGGTGCGCTTAGCGATTGCTTTTGGTACGGCATCTACAGCTGTATTTTCAGCAAATTCAATTGCTGCTGAAGAGGGAGTTGAAAAGGTAGAGCGTATAGAGGTTACCGGTTCACGAATTAAACGTGCAGATCTTGAAAGCGCTTCACCAGTGAGCATTATTACTACTGAAGATATGAAAGTTCAGGGTATTTCAAATATTTCCGATGCGTTACAAAACCTTACCGCTCAGTCGGGCGGATTAACTGCTGCTGTAAATAATGGCGGTAATGGTAATGCAACTGTTAACTTAAGAGGTATGGGTTCATCACGTACATTGGTACTTGTTAATGGACGCCGTATGATTGCCTCAGGTACTGGTGCATCTTCTACCGTGGATCTTAATGCCATTCCTTTTAGCGCTGTAAAACGCATAGAGGTTTTAAAAGACGGTGCATCAGCTGTTTACGGCTCTGATGCTCTTGCTGGTGTGGTTAATATTATCATGCGCGATGACTTTGAAGGCTTTGAGCTAGATGCCAGCTATGCAGAGACAGGTGAAGGTGACGGTGAAGAAGCTAGCTTAAGCAGCACCTTTGGTGTGAGCAGTGATAAAGGTAATGTTGTTGTAAACGTTGGTTTTTACGACCGTGGTACTGTACGTGCTAGCGACCGAGATTATTCAGCATGTCCATACGCAGAAAGTGGCGGTGAGCGTTTTTGTGCCGGTTCTGGTAACTCTTTAGGTATGAATGCAATCTTAGATGATGGTAGAAGAGTTCAGTTTGAGCCTGGCGGTAACGGTTCATCAACTGATACTGGCTATCACACATATGTGGGTAGTGGCGAAGGCAACGATACCTATAACTACTCTTCTGCTTCATACTTATCTACGCCTGCAACTCGTTATAATGTGAGCGTGTTAGGTAATTATGAATTAGCAGATAACTTAAACTTTTTTGCAGAAGCGTACTATACAAACCGTACCTCAACGCAACAAATGGCACCAGCACCTATCAACTACACATACAGTGTAGATGGTCGTAGTTGGGTATTAAGTCAAAATCCAGAAGTTTACCCATTCTCAGGCTTGTATGATTTTGCAACTCCTGGCGACAATGTAGACATGTTACCACTGCGTCGTATGTCAGAAATGGGTGGCCGTGTATTTGAGCAAGAAGTAAATACAGCACAATTTACAACTGGTTTAGAGGGCTTTATCGCTGATCAATACGCTTGGAATGTGTTCTATACATATGGTCGAAATAGCGCTATTGACCGTTCTAAAAACTACATCAACGTAGACAAAATGATAGCGTCAGTAAATGAAAACTGTGAAGGTGTCTCGGTTACAGGTTCGCCTAGTGACTACACGGTTACAGGCAACGATGCATCTGCTCCATGTATTAACTACTTCGGTGAAGGCGCGCTTTCACAGTCAGATGCCGATTACTTGCGTTACACCGATCAGGGTACTTCAGGTACAGAAATGCACCACTTAGGCGCTTCAATTTCGGGTGATTTATTTGAAATGCCTTCTGGTGTTGTTGGCTTTGCATTTGGTCTAGAGCACCGTGAAGAATCAGCATTTAATCAACCAGATGCATTCTCTTCATCAGGTATCGGTTCAGGTAATGCTGTACAGCCAACTTCTGGTGGCTATAAAGTTGACGAAGCATATGTAGAGCTTGTTGTTCCACTATTGAATGATTTACCACTGGTTCAGTCTTTAGATTTAGAAGCTGCGCTTCGCTACTTTGACTACGATACGTTTGGATCAGATACTACTTATAAGTTAGGTCTAACTTGGCGTATGACAGATGAAGTTATGCTTCGCTCTGTATTATCAACAGCATTTCGCGCACCAAGTGTAAGTGAGCTTTACGGTGGTCAGTCAGATAGCTTCACCAATTATACAGACCCTTGTACTGGTTTTGGTGGTGCTGGCTTTGATTCTAGATACCAAACAGCCTGTGCTTCTGATGCAGCAGCCGGCCTAATTCCTTCAGATGGTACGTTTGCACAAAACAGTGGTCAACTTCGTGCGGTTGTTGGCGGTAACCCAGACCTAGGTCCTGAAACTGCTGATACATTTACAGTTGGTCTTGTTGTTGAGCCAATTGAAGGGCTAAGCTTTACTGTTGATTACTACGATATTGAAGTAGATAACGTAATAAGCTCTGTTGGTATTACGACTAAGCTAGATAAATGTTATAGCGCGGGTGAAGAAGGTGGACAAGGTGGTTCTTTTGCACTTTGTGAAGGTGTTGTACGTGATGCAACGGGTAACTTTGATGGTACTCCATCACTTGATCAAAACCTTTCTACTTGGAACCTATCGGGCGTAGATTTCAACGCTCAATATAGCTTTGACGCTGCTGGCTTAGCGTGGAGAGCTGATTGGGAAGCTTCTTACATCTCTAAATGGGAAGTGCAAGAGTTTGCTGGTGAGCCTATTCAAGATTACGTAGGTGTTGCATCAAGTGGTTCTGGCTCAATTCCTGAGTGGAAACATAATGTAAGCTTACGTGCAGCCGGTGATGATTGGACTGTTTCATACAAAGTGATGTATGTAGATTCGCTTGTTACAGAATCAGTTGCATTATTTGATGGAGACCCTGCGGATTACTATTCACCAGAAGCTGACTCATTTGTATCACATACACTAAGTGGTACTTACCAACTTAACGAGCATGTTTCGTTACGTGGTGGTATAGATAACCTAACAGATGAAGAGCCTCCATATTACAGCGATTATGATGATGCCAATACAGATACTACGTTGTATAAGTACATCGGTCGTAACTTCTTTGTAGGTACAACTATTTCATTCTAAGCATAAGCTTTAATGCTAAGGCCGGTATATTATCGGCCTTTTTATTATTTAAGAGAACATATGCAAAGCCAAGGCATGTCATTTCAAGATGTAAGCAACTTAATCCTTAAGGAAATTAATAATAATAATTTCCTTAAGGCATTAAAAATTGCTAATTCGATTAAAAGTAATGAATCGAGTATTGTAGCGCACCTTCATCACTTAAAATCTATAGCATACCAAAAGAAAAAAGATTATATATTATGTTTAGCCGAGATTGAAAAAGGCATTCAACTAAGTCCACGTCATTTTCATTTAAATGTAAATAAAGCAAAATTATATAACTTGTTGGGTGAACCTGATAAGTCAATAAAACAATATTTAAATGTATTGACTATATATAGTGACGATATAGAAACACTTTATAACATCTCTGTTTTATACTTTAAAAAGAATGAATTTACTAAAGCAAAAGAATACATTGATAAAGCATTTACACTATCCCCTCAAAATGCAGTTATTCTCAGTGCAAAAATAAAAACAGACTTAAAGCTTGAGAAGTTTACTGAGGTCGATAGGCTCACAGATGATTATATTCGCAATTTTGGTGCTGATGCTAGTATTCTCAATAGTAAAGGGTTGGCTTTAAAAGCTTTATGCTTTTGGGATAAAGCAATTATAACTTTTGAGCAAAGCTTAAAATTAAGCCCTGGTTTAGTTGAAGCTAAAAAAAATATGGCCAGCTGCTATCACTTAGCCGGGAAGTTTAAAAAAGCCAAAGCAATATATACAGAACTAACAACTATCAACCCGCTAGATTTAGACAGTCATCATTGGCTAAACCAAATGCTATGGGAAACTGCAGACTCTGGTTTTTTATCCTCATATAACCATGCTTTAAAAATAACTGGAAAAAATACTGCACTGGAAGCTGAGCTTGCACAAAAGCTTTATACATCGGGTAAGCAAACTGAGGCTTACAAAATAGCAAAGCAAATACTCTCTCAAAGCAATTGCCCACAAAAAGCGTTTTCTATAGTGGGTGATTACGAACGTGAAAACAGCTTATTTGATGAATCTTTAGAGACCCATTTAGCTGCCAGTAATAGGTTTAAGAATAATCACGCGTACATAGAATTAGCCAAAAGCTATATTGCGATAGATAAACCAGATCACGCATTGAACATTATAAATAAGTTATTAAATCAAGACGAATATAACCAAGAGTACTTGTGTATTAAAAATACAGCATTGAGATTACTAAAAAGCGAGCTGTACTCATATTACTGCAATTATGATTTATTTGTTATGCAGGAGAAAATAGCAACACCTTCTGGCTTTGCTTCTATAGATGATTTTTTAACTGAGCTTAAAGGTACGTTAAAACAGTATCATTATTATCAAAACCATCCTTTAGAGCAATCTTTAGTTAATGGTTCTCAAACCGCAGAAAAGTTATTTGATTATCAACTGCCGATACTAAAAATACTAAAGCAGGAGCTATACGAGTTAACGTCATGCTTTTTATCAAGGCTTCCAAAAGATAATCAACACCCTTTTTTAAAAAGAAATGTTGGTGATTTTAAAGTGACTGATTCATGGTCGGTAATTCTGAAAGGTAAAGGTTTTCATAAAAATCATTATCACAGCCAAGGTTGGATGAGTTCACCATTTTATGTATCTATACCCACGCTGATATCTGAATCAACCAACCAAGAAGGGTGGTTAAAGCTAGGTGAGCCAGGATTTAATATGAACACTAAGCTTTTACCTGAGACAACATTAAAACCAGAGGAAGGCAAACTTATTCAATTTCCATCCTATTTTTGGCATGGGACTAATACCCTAAATAGTGAAATGGAACGAGTAACAATTGCTTATGACATACTCCCTCAACACACTTAAATTAAGGATAAACAATGAAACATCTTTGTACCGTATTATTAGTAATTTTAGCTTCAGGTTGCACTAGTGCAGCAGCGCTTAAGGCCAGTGAAAGCGATGGCAAAATATGTAAACTCGAAAAAACCACAGGTAGCAACATTGCAACAAGAGTGTGTAGAACACCTGAACAAATTGCTTACCAAGAAAAATTAAGCCAAGAGGCAATGAGAGAGATGACCCGTGGTAGTGTAAAAATTGATAAATAGACTTTAACTTTATAAGTTTATTAACCTCTATTAAAAAATTAATAGAGGTTAAATATTTTTTATTTGATATTAAAGTCCATTACTATACTTATTCCATGCTGATTTCTCATGCTAAAGTATTTGCTTTTATACCTTTTACTATGGAGTAAAATTGCTCATGGTAAAAATATATTGTTGGGTTTATACTTGCTTTGAAACTAAAAAGTTAACTCCAACAAGCAAGAGAGATATAAATGAAAGAAGTTCGATCTTTTATTAAAACAGCATCATTAACTGAGCTAGAAAAAGCACAACAATTAATCACTGATGCGATTGCAAAATATACTGAGCAGCTACAAGCTAAACAGGAAGTGTTGGATCTTTTAAAAGAAAAAGGACTTACGTTAGAAGATTTACAAGACGGTACTGCAGATAAACGTACTAAAGTAAAAGCTAAGTATCGTATTGAAGTAGATGGCGAAGTGATTGAATGGACCGGTCGTGGCCGTCGCCCTAAAGCGTTTGAAGGTGTTGATTTACAAAAGCACCTAGCTTAATAAAGTAACAGAGAAGCTACGGCTTCTCTTTTTAATGGCGTATAACTTAATAACTAAACCTTAGGCTAAGGCTTACGCTTTGTACGCGAGATTTTATTGGCCAAAACTTACCTTAAACTCCCCGCAGTCGCTTAGTATTTGTTAAACTGCATTTCTGGTTATTCTATTTACTATTTTCATGAGCTATAAATTAAGGCCGTATCAGCAAGAGGCCGTAGAGCGCACCGTTTTACATTTTCGAAAAACAAATGATCCTGCCGTGATTGTACTGCCTACCGGTGCGGGTAAAAGCCTTGTTATTGCAGAGCTTGCGCGAATTGCTAAGCAAAAAATTTTGGTGCTTGCACATGTTAAAGAGTTGGTAGAACAAAACGCACAAAAATATAAAAGTTTTGGTTTAGAAGCGAGTATATTTTCAGCAGGGTTAAAAGAAAAATCACTCAGCCACCAAGTTACCTTTGCCAGTGTTCAGTCTTTATCGCGTAATTTAAATAAATTAAATGAGCATTATTCTTTGCTTATTATTGATGAGTGCCACAGAGTAAATGGTGATAAAAAAAGCCAATATGGAAAGGTTATAAATACGCTCAAAGAATATAATCCTCAGTTAAAAGTATTGGGTTTAACGGCCACACCTTATAGATTAGGAATGGGGTGGATATACCATCATCATTACCATGGTTTTGTAAAAGGTAATAAAGAAAGTCCATTTAAAAACTGTATATTTGAATTACCGCTCAGGTATATGATCAAACATAATTACTTAACGCCGCCAAATGAAGTGGACGCGGCAATTAGTCATTATGATTTTTCGTCCCTGGCTACGAATGCGTTTGGTCAATATACGACTGATGACATGAATGCGCTTTTAAAAAATAGCGAGCGCGCAACGCAAGCTATACTGAAGCAGGTAATACAATACAGTGAAACCCGCCAAGGCGTGATGATATTTGCGGCAACGGTGATGCACGCGCAAGAAATTTTAACTTATTTACCCGCAGAGCAAAGTGCCCTTATAACTGGCGATACCCCAAATGCAGAACGCGATAAATTAATAAATCAATTTAAACAAAAAAACATAAAATACCTCGTTAATATTTCTGTTTTAACTACCGGATTTGATGCGCCGCATGTCGATTTTATCGCTATTTTACGCCCCACCGAATCGGTTAGCTTATACCAGCAAATTGTTGGCCGTGGGCTTAGGCTAAATGAAGGAAAAACAGACTGCTTAGTTATAGATTACGCAGGCAACGGCTTTGATTTATTTCACCCTGAGGTGGGCGATAAAAAAGGTGATAGCGATAATGAGCCCGTTCAAGTGCTTTGCCCTGGGTGTGGGTTTGCAAATATTTTTTGGGGAAAAACCGATTCTGATGGCAAAGTAGTTGAGCACTTTGGCAGGCGCTGCCAAGGTTTATTAGAAGATGACGAAGGCCATAAAGAGCAATGCGATTATCGGTTTAGGTTTAAAGAGTGCGAACAATGCGGCGCTCAAAACGATATAGCAGCTCGTAAATGCCATGATTGCGGCGCAGTAATGGCCGACCCCGACGACAAGCTACGTAACGCCCTTAATTTAAAAGATGCGTTAGTACTGCGCTGTAGTGGGTTATCAGTGGTAAAACTTAAAGATGATTTAATTAAAATAACCTACTTTGATGAAGATGGTGCAAGTTGCGATGAGGTATATAACCTTGCCAGTAAAGGCGGGCAGTATATTTTTAATAAACAGTTTGGTAAACGCTTAGGACAGGGGCAAGCGCCTGTCGAATTTAAAAGTGCTGAGCAGGTTATTAAGGCACAGTATGATTTAGTGCATCCCGATTTTGTTATCGCGCGTAAAAGTAAAAAGTATGGCTGGAAGGTATCTGATAAATTATTTGATTACTCTGGCAACTTTAGAAAAGCTAATCAGTTAAGCGGTTAAGCTTAACTGATTTTTGTTAAGCGGCGTCTTCGTCCATTAAACCCCAGCCATCGCCATAGCCATTATAACTATTAGCAATACTTTCAAGGTATTGCTCTGCTTGGCCAAGCAATGTGTGCTCTGGCACCATTTGTACATGAGTAATCACTTCCCACACGCCAGTGTCTTTACACTTTTCAACGTTTGCGCTTTGTACTAATGCATCAGAGATTATTTCTTTGGCAAATTTTTCAGCATCAGCTTGTTGTTCAAATAAAATGAAAAAATCGATTTGGTGCATTTTGCTTAAATCAACGCCAGCAGCGGCTATTTCGGCTAAAAGTTGGCCGTTATCATCATCAGGGAATTGCATTAAAAACTCATTTAAAATTAATTTTGTATTCGTAGCCACTATTGTAACCAAAATATTGCTTTAAAGCGTATTAATTTTAACTTTATAGGCTTTAAAAGGGAGTGAAATTTGGTGCAAGATTACCATTAAGTTAATGTGTTGCTCATTATGGCTATGGTAGTATGCAACTCATTGGTGGTTAAATTTTAAAGAATAAAAAGTAAGGATATTTACTTGTTCAAACAGTTATTACGTTTTGTGTTTTTTTTAGCTTTTTTTATAAGCACTCAAGCCAGCGCTGAGCAAAGGGTAATTGAAGATTACGAAATTAAAGGGATTAGTGGCGAGTTAGAAAGTAACGTTGAGCTATATTTAAAACAACTGGTTGGCGAAAAACCCACCAGAACCTTGCGCCGCTATGCTAAAAAACAAGTGCAAAGCAGTATTAAAGCGCTGGGGTATTACAACCCAACGGTAGACATTGAGTTTGATAAAGACGACAAAGAGCTTATCGTTAAAGTAGAGCGCGGCCCTGCAACGCGCATAGAAGCTATTAATATAACGCTTAATGGTGAGGGTAAAAACGACTCGCAATTACAAAACGTTATTAAAAACTTAAATTTAACCCAGGGCGATGTTCTTAATCATGGCAGGTACGACTCAGCGCATAAAAAAATAGAGTCAATGCTATTAGAGCTAGGCTATTTTGATGCTAAATGGCCAGCCCGAAAGCTTGCGATATCAGTGCAAAAAAACAGTGCCGTTATTACATTTAATATAGATACCGGCGTGCGCTACACGTATGGCAATATAATCATTGCCAGCGAAACCCCCGCAGAAAAATACATTCGTTCACTTGCACCTTTTACCCAAGGGCAAGCTTATAAAGCCACACAAATTGCCGATTATAACCTTGAGCTCTCAAGCACACCGTATTTTGCAAGCGTGCGTATTTATGCCGATATACCAGCAAGAGCCAACGGACAAGTGCCTATAAATATTGATGTGCTACACAAACCTGCTAATAGCTACGAAGTAGGCGGTGGCTTTAATACCGAGCTGGGTCCGAAAGTGCGTTTTAAATGGAGTAAACCTTGGATCACAGAAGACGGGCATTATCTGGAAAGCAATTTAAATGTAGCTGAGAAACAGCAAGATATTTCTATGGCATACACCATTCCGGTAGATGACCCTAACGACGATTTATGGCGTTTATCAGTGGGTTACAAGTTAGAAGATGAACTTGCCGATGATATATACAGTGAAATACTGACCGGCCAACTGCAACGCCAATGGTTAACTGAAGATAAATGGGTACGCACGGCCTTTTTACGTCGAGACCAAGAAACATACCGCATTGGTGATGAACCAGAAGAAAGCACCGAAATGCTTATGCCCGGTATTAGCTATGCCCGCAAAAAGTCAAAAGGAGGCACAACGCCTTATTGGGGTGAGCAGTGGCTAATTTCGGCCGAGTTTGGTTTAGATGATGTACTTTCAACCACAAACTTAGTGCGGGTGCAGCTGCAGCATGCGTGGCTGCGAACCTATTTAGATAAACACTTAGTTTTTTTAAAAGCAAACGTGGGCGCCATGCTGGTCGATAATATTGAAAACGTACCTTACTCGCTGCGCTTTTATGCCGGTGGTGACCAAAGTGTACGTGGCTTTGCTTATCAGTCTATTTCACCTGAAGATGAAGACGGTGATTTAATTGGTGGTAAATACTTACTAACCAGTACTATTGAATACAATTACCAATTTGCACAAAATTGGCGCGCCGCTTTATTTGTTGATGGCGGTACCGCCACAAATGATTTTTCGGACGACTTTGAAGTGGGCGCAGGCTTTGGCTTTCGTTATTTAACACCCATTGGCCCCGTAAAAGTAGACCATGCATGGGGGCTTACTAAAGAAAGTAAAAGCACACGTTTAAGCATTACCATAGGGCCAGAAATTTAATGTCAGTATTTAAAAAAATATCCGCCGCAATCATCGGCGTTTTAATCACGCTTGCCGTTATTATATTTTGCTTGTTATTTACTGCGCCCGGTAATCAATTTATTGCTTATAGTGCCAATAAAATGGTGGACGGCTTACATATTGAGATTAAAAAAGGGCGTTTTTTATATAACAACCCGTTTAATGTGAGCTTTAAAAACCAAAGTACAGATTTTAAAGCGCAGCAGCTTAAAATAGATTTATTTTGGTGGCAGTGCGATGGCCTATGTATTGAAAATGTAAGTGCGCGGTCAATCAAACTTGCCCTTGGCAATGCACCCGAAGCCACACAACAGAGCACCTCAGAGCCATTAACTAAAATTACGTTTCCCTTTAATATTGCCGTTAAAAATGTAGCAATAAACAAATTTGTATTAAATCATTCCAGTGCTGATGTAACCGTAAATAACTTTACCCTTGCAGCGAAAGCTGAAGATGCAACCTTAGCATTAAAAAGCCTAACTATTAGTGATGTATTGGTAAAGCTTAAAGAGCAACCCGCCTCATCTAATCAAGCAACGGCTAATCAAGGCCAGGCGCTAACAGCGCTACCTGCGTTACCAGATATAGAATTTACATCGCCCCTTAATTTACGGGTAGAGCAGTTTGACGTTAAAAAGGTGGATATTGAGCAAGGTGAGCAAACTCACACAATCGAAAATATAGCGCTTGTATTAAATGTAGAAGATGAAAAAGTTAACTTACAAACGCTTAGCGCGCATTACCAACAATGGCAATTAAATACAGAGTTAACTAGTGAGCTTGCAGGTAATTTACCATTAAACGCGAAAGTAGCGCTAAGCAGCGACTTGCACCAAGCGAATTTAGCGTTAAGTGGTGACCTATCTGATTTAAACATAAACTTACACACGACTGGTCAGTACCCATTAAATTTAACGGCAACGGCTAATTTAAAACAAAAAAATTATCCGTTTGAACTTACCGGTAAAGTTGAGCGATGGTTGATTGACGCTCAAAGTAACGAGCTAAAAGTAAATAATGTTGATTTATCAGCCTCGGGTAATGCGGATGATTACACGCTAAGTTTAAAGGCGCATAGCCAATTAGGTGCCTATCCAGCTGTAGTATTAAACACGCAATTAAACGGCTCGCTTAGCCAAGCGCAGCTAAGTACCTTAAGCCTAAAAGCAAACGACAGTAGTGCAATATTTAAAGGTAATGTTAATTGGCAAAAGGGCATACAAGCCGACTTTACCGGTTCGTTAAATAGCTTAAAAGCGCAATACTTAACAGATGCGCTTACAAGTAATATTTCTGGCCAGCTAGAAGGGCGCTTTAACAGCGAAGGGCAAAACTGGCACTTGCAAATGGATAATACACAACTTGCAGGTACACTGAACCAAACACCGCTTGAATTTGCCTCAAACTTTACACTTAATAATACGCTAAAGGCTAACATAGACAGCCTATATTTAAGTAGCGGGGCCAATAAATTAACCTTGAGCGGACAAGTTGACGACACCTGGCAGGTTGACGGAAAAGTAACACTTACAGGAAATGAGCAAACTAATCTGCCATTTGTTGCAAACGGTAAGGCCGATTTAAAAGTTAGAGGACCCCGTTTAACCCCCGCCGTTGATTTATCGTTATTACTCGATAACTTTATGTATAACGACATAAAAGTTAACAAACTCGCCCTTAGCGGTCAGCTCGATACAGCCGCAGATTGGCAAACCGATGTGAGCTTAAACGTAGACTCAGTAATGGTTGCTGATCAGGTAATTAATAGTGTTGAGCTAACTGCCACTGGCGATAAAACCGACCATCAGCTGGTTGCCGCC
>NZ_AUTO01000303.1:0-17118 GCF_000498055.1 Pseudoalteromonas sp. TB51 | reverse complement strand
CCGACCATCAGCTGGTTGCCGCCATAGATGCAGAGCAAGGCGCTGCTGAGCTTGAAGTAACCGGTAAGCTCAATAATGACGTGTGGAATGGCTCGCTCAGTAATATAACGCTAAGTGACAAAAAGCTCAGCTTTAGTAATAGTAAAAAAATTGCGGTGATGTTTAATATCCAAACCAGCGATTTTGATGTGAGTGCACATTGCTGGCGCTCAAACAAAAGTGAGCTATGTATTAACACCCTAGCGCAAACTAAAAACTTGGGTCAATTTAATGCTACGTTGAGCAATTTAGCGCTTGAAGAGCTTAAACACTTTTTACCAGATAACATGCGTACGCGTGGAGATATAAGCGGCGACTTTGCTGCAAATTGGAACGAGGGCGCATTAAAAACCCTTCGCGCTAATTTAAATGCGCACGACCTTGTTGCTGTTCTTACCTCTGAGGAAGACCGGTTTAGATTACCCATCGAAACGCTAAAAGTCAGTGCCTACACTGATTCTCAAACGGGTAAGCTAGAGGCCGATTTACGCTCAAGTGTGCTAGGTAAAATAGCCACCGAAATTAATATTGATGATATTCAAAATCAGCAAACATTAAACGGTCACCTTAATATAGATAAAATATTGCTATCAGACTTACATCCATTTCTCGAAACCCTTGAGCAATTAAAAGGCGATATAACAGGTAACGTGGCAGTTGCCGGCACTTTGCAAGACCCACTATTAAATGGTGAGCTAAATGTCAGTGATATCAATTTAGAAGGTGAGCAGTTGCCGGTGGTATTGCAAAAATCTAATGTAAATATTTTATTTGATAAAACCACCGCCACAATTAAAGGTAATTTAAACGACACCCAAGGCGGTAAAATCAACCTAACCGGCGACGTAGATTGGCAAGGCGCCCAGCCTGAGGTAAATGTAAGCGTTAACGGCGAGCAGTTTTTTGTACGCGCGCAGCAAGGCGTTACGTTTAAAGTATCGCCTGATTTAACCATTGGACTTGCAAATAATGCATTAAAGCTGTTTGGCGAAGTGATTGTGCCTTATGGCAGGGTAATGATTGAAGAGCTGCCAGAGGGCGCCGTTCAAGTGAGCGACGATGAGATTATTGTTGATCAACAAACTGAAACGGCAGAAAACGTGCCGTTTGATTACGATGTAAATTTAAAAGTGATTGTTAAAAACGATGTAAAAATAGAATCGTTTGGTCTTGAGTCGAAAATAGCGGGTGATTTAGCCATCAAAATGAGCCAGGGCGCCCCTATAATTGCTACTGGCGAGCTAAATTTAATTGATGGTACGTATTTAGCTTTTGGCCAAGATTTAATTATTAGTACTGGGCAAATAGGGTTTAGTGGCTCAATTGAGCAACCGTTTTTAAATATTAAAGCCATACGTAATCCAGACACCACAGCAAATGATGTTGTGGCAGGTGTTACGCTTACTGGTAACGTTGAGCAGCCTACCTTAAAAGTATTTTCTGAGCCGGCAATGGATCAAGCACAAGCGCTGGCCTATTTACTCAATGGGCAGCCGCTAGGCGAGGGCGACAGTTCAAGCGATGCCATGCTTACTCAGTTATTGCTCTCACAAGGGGTGAGCCGCAGTGAAGGCGTTGTATCTAAAGTTGGCGAAACCATTGGTTTATCTGATGTAAGCTTAAGTTCAACGGGCTCTGGCGATAACACTAAGCTTGAAATATCGGGCTATGTAGCGCCTAGCTTACAAGTTAAATACAGCGTAGGGGTATTTGACTCGCTCAGCGAGGTCGCTATTCGCTATCAGCTGCTTTCGCAATTTTATGTAGAGATCACCAGTGGTTTAAATCAAAATGTTGATTTACTCTATAAGTTTGATTGGGACTAAATAGGCAGTATAAGGATTATATGAAAGGATTATATTTAGCAGCACTAATAACAGGATTAACTGGCTGCGCCCAACACACAGAGCAGCACGCGGGCACTCAACAAACTCCAATCCGTAGCGCAAGCGAGGTAATAAAGCATGCTAAAGCGCACGAATGGCGAAATGTAGACAGGCAAAATGTTTTAAAAATTACGCTGCCTACAGGGGCGGCTTATGTTGAGCTTAACCCGCAGCTTGCAGCTAAACATACTGCGCACATAAAACAACTTGCACGAGAAGGCTTTTACAAAAATACCCGTGTTTATCGTTTTGTTGAAGGGTTTGTAGCTCAAGGAGGCGACAGCTCAGGCAATAAAGCAATTAAAACGGCTAATAAAACTGTGCCTGAAGAGTTTTACCATAGCACCACACAGCCGCTTAAAATTACAGAGCTACAAGGTGATGGGTACGCGCCTGTAACGGGGTTTTTAAACGGTTTTGCTGTCGCACAAAACGCCTCTAATACAAAAACTTGGCAGGTACATTGCCACGGTGTGTTTGCCATGGCACGTGGTAATGAGGTAAACAGTGCAAGCACTGAATTTTTTGTCACCATTGGCCAAGGACCGCGCTACCTTGATAAAAATATTACCGTATTTGGAAGAGTGCTTGAAGGTATGGAGCACTTTAATCGTTTACAGCGTAAGCCTGTTGCTAATACGCCATTTAACCCAATTACAAACATTGAGGTGTTAGCCGATATTAAGCGTGATAAAAGCACCTTTAATGTTATGAAAACAGACTCGCAATCATTTAGAGAATTGATTGAGGCGCGAAAAAATCGTACCGAACCTTGGTTTGTATACGCCCATAATTATGTTGATGTGTGCGCTATGCCTATTCCGACTAAGCGCATTGACTAGCTTATAACGAGTATAAAAAGGAGCTTAAGCTCCTTTTTTATGGTGATATTTAAGTCGATTGGTATTACTGTCGATTAATTTTTACCGCAAAAGGCGTATCGTTATAGTGCGTTGAACGATACGGATTTATATCCAGCCCACCGCGGCGTGTATAACGCGCATAAACTTCAAGCTCTTTAATATTTAGCTGCGTGGTTAAATCACTATAAATACGCTCTACACATTGCTCATGAAACTCATTGTGGGTTCTAAATGAAATTAAATAACGCAAGAGTGCCTCATGGCATATTTGCTCGCCAGTGTAACGAATAATTATACTGGCCCAATCTGGCTGCGAGGTAATTAAGCAGTTAGATTTAAGCAAATGGCTGTGCAGGGTCTCAGTAACCAGGGTGTCACTTTTTGATTTAAGTGAGTAGGCGTCAATATCGTAGTTATCTATTTCAATATCTAAATCGTCAATACATTGCCCAGGTAATGGCGTGCAAGGTAAGCAGTTATAGTCATCTGGTGCGTATAACGTTACCGCTACATCGCTATTTACCGCATTTGATAAGTCTTTAATTAAATGCTGTCTTACCACCTCAGTACTTTCAAAGCGGGTTTGATTAAAGCTATTTAAGTAAAGTTTAAACGACTTAGACTCAATAATATGGCTGCTTTGGCACGCAAAAGTAAACAGCGCCACGGCAACCTGCGGTTTACCTTTAGCGTTTAACCACGAAAGCTCATAACCTGTCCAAATATCTTGGCCTTTAAAGGGTAACTCGGCTTCGTCAACATTTAAAGCATCACGATTTAACTTGCGGGCAATAGGAAAAAGCAAGCTAGGCGAATATACATCTACGTATTCAGTAGATTGTCCTAACACACTACCTTTAAGGTCTGGAGAATTGCTGTAATCTGTCATGTTTGCTCTTAAATAGTTACAATAGGGACATTATATCTAATTTAAATGAGTTTCGCAGTATGTCTGTTGCAATGCAAATGGCCCAACTTCACACGCAATTTTGTGAAAAAACCGTTAAAAACACCGCTAAATATCCGCTTATGGCACACGATGAACAATGGCCTAGCCCTTGCGAGTTTGGCGAGGTAGACACACAAGGCAATATTCAATGGAAAAGTGCTTTGCAAACCCCCGCAGGTTCGTTATCAGATTTAGCTAGCGCGCTTGAACTGAGCTTCCCAGCAGGGGTTGATGAGTTTTATGGGCACATGTATGGAGGTAGCATTTTAGCTAGTATAGATGGTCACCGTGTGGAGTTATTACAAGCTTGGAATAAAGATGATTTTGAGCTGCTGCAACAAAATATTACCGGTCATGTATTAATGAAACGAAAATTAAAGCAGCCAGAAACCCTATTCATTGGTTTAACTGAGCAAGATGACTTACTGGTTACCGTGCAGGTAAATACCGGTGAGGTATGTTTGGAGTACGTAGGTAAAAAGCCGCATCATGTACTTGCACCCAATATAGAATCTTTTTTAAAAGCGCTTGAGGTTTAGATTAATTAAACCAATGTGCAGTAATAGTAATTATTGTGAAGTATAAGCCCTGTGCAAGATGCGTTAAAGGTTGCTCAGTTATTACAGTAAAAATAACGATACTGTAGCCTTACTTGCCGCTTTCACTTAATTTAATTGAGCATTAAAAAATCAGCTTAGTGCAATGCATTAAGCTGATTTTGTATAAGGTGTGTAACTTTATTTTGCAAAGTGCAGGCTTTTAGTTACTGAAAATCCCACGAAACATTAGATACCAACCCACATGGCTCACACCTAAAATCAAATAACCCAAACCACGGCTCTGGCAATTTCCACTCACTATTGCAGCTAGGGCATTTCCGCTCAAGTTCTGAGGCTTTATCTACACCGCCTACACGGTATAAATAATAATAAACCGATTTTTGAGTTAAAAAGCGGATACGTTTAGCAATGTCTTTACCGCGGCGGTATAAGTCACTTTGTGTGCTTGATATTTCTTCAAGGGCTGGAAATTCACAGCGAGTAGCGCCGTTAATTTGTATTTGATCGCAGGCTTGCCAATCTTCTTGCCATTTTATGAGTGTTTTATAATCACCATTTGCAATGGCCGGAATAGTAAATAATGGCACGGGTAAAAAGTCATCACCACAATACAGTGGGCTACAGGTATGCACATAGGTTGTGTATAAAATATAGCTTGAAGGCGATTCACAGGTATCGGCACCGTTTGAGTGAATGTCTTGGCCAATAACTTTTATTTTAGGAGCAAGTAAACCTGCACTGTGCAGCTTCTCAATACTGTGTTTTACAAAAGGGCTATTATTTAATGGGTGCATGGCGTCTTCGGTTGGGCACATTACACGGGTAATAAAATAGCCATCTTTTAGTACAGTTGGGAATTCTTCACCCATAATTTGGCCGTTAAAACGCAGTGCATTAACTAATCGGTTAATGGCTTGCTCGGCGTGCTCTAGGGTGGTGTCTTGGTAGCAGTCAAACGTTAAATCAACAACGAACATTTATAGTCTCAAATTATTTTTGCTCTAACAGGGCTAGCAACCTATCGAGTTTTTTCTCAATGCGATCGAGTTGAGATGTTTTAGGCTCAACGATGCTCTGCTCAGGGTTTTTCATTAAATTATGAATTGAATCAGGGTTATTCTTATATTGGCTTACTGCGGCAATAATAACCGGCATAGGCACAGGTTGTGCTAAACGGCTTTTAGTTAGGGCAACAGTAGGGGTTTTGCCTTCATCAAGAAGGACTTTAATTGCATCAAATACAACTGCATTCATTAGATTTGTAACTCTTTAATATATAAGCGCAGCAAGTGTTTGCTGCGCGGGTGCTATAGTAGCAACAATACCAAGGCGCATAAAGCCTTGGTATAAGCAGAGGGGGGATTATACCAATTCGCAATAATACTTAATCATTTTGAGGGGCTAAACGGGTCGCTACCTGTGTTAAAAATTTTTCATTTAGAACAGCCAATAGTGAATTTTTGCTTAGCTATAAACACGTTTATCGAACCTCAAAATAGGTCGCATAATTGAGCAAATTAGTATTACTTACCTTCTTGGCGAAGCCTCACATCAAGTTCATCAATTACTTCACTCCACGCGCCATCTTCTGCTAGCGATTCTGCTAAAAAATGCTGCTGTGATTCATCCCAAAAAGGAGCTTGTTGTAAAAGCGTTGTGTCTTCTAGTGAGTGAGAAGCAATAAAATCGTCAATCTGTTGTTCTGAGCTAGGTAAACCCAATTGTGCAAACAACGTTTTCATATCGTGTTTTGTCGTATCCATATTATTACTCCATCTGATTAAATTAAACCAAGCTTAGAGCCAGACTATAGGCTTTGCTAGTTAAACACTCGCTGAATTGACGGTATTTTTGCTTTAGGTATATAGTTAACTTGCAGTATAGATAAACATTTTCGCCATACAATTACCAATTACTTTATATACGGTAAATAGTTTGGCAACGTTGAGGGTAGTAAAGCAAAAAGGATACACAATGACAGTCACCTCTAATGAGCACACATTAAGCGTACAATACCTTGCCCCTGAAGATATAAGCACTGCAGGGAGTTTAATCTATCAGGCCTATCATGATGATCCGCTCCTTCAAAATTTATTAGGTTATGATCAACATAATATGGCTGCCTACGAGAAAAAATTACGTTCAGTGATACGCGAAGAGCTCAGTGCTTTTTGGCAAGAAAAGCTGNCTGCCATTAATAGGCTTGTACCGCGATGATAAATTAAAAGCGGTGGCGTGTGTATTTGAGTCAAGCAGCCAATTACAACCAGAGCGTTATTGGCATTGGCGCTTAAAGTTAATGCTGAGCGCAGGGTATTTGCAAACCAACCAACTAATAGAAAAAGAGCAAACAATACGCACTGCGCTTAATGAGATTGGCGATTACTACTATTTAGCGTTTATTGCGGTAGACCCGCACGTGCAAGGCCACGGGCTTGGGCGCTACCTGTTACGAGGCTTAGATGATTTAGCAACTAAAAACACAGGGGCTAAAGGGCTTGCCGTTTTTGTTACACGCCAAGAGCATAATACGTTTTTTAAATCAGAAGGATTTAGCACATATAAAGCACTTGCCTTTAATAAAGTATCCGGAGAGCTTCTTTTTAAACCATATGCAAAGTAAGTCTGTAAGCGATAAGCGCCATTACGGACATATGCCCGTGAGACATATCTTACATTGACGTGCGCATTATCAGTTACGGTCGTTCATAAATGCAGCTTTAATAGGGTAAGCTTTTGTTCTATATAGGGTTTTATATTTTTTTCATATATATTACGAAAAATTAATTTTGTTTACCTAGTAGGATGAAACCCAAACTCGCGTAGTATTTAACTTGTCAAGACGACATAGCTTAATGACTAAGCTACTGCCAAGGATACGGAATAGGCAACATAGCAGATGCTAGCAGGAAGCATAAAGGACAAGTTAAAAAGGACGCAAGGACGAACTAGGAAGTGCATGAAGCGCTTAGTAGTTGGAACTACTTAAGGATATTTACGGATGAGGCTACAGGAAGTAGCAGGAGCGTTAGTTTACGCAGGATGGCCAAGGCGGCAAGTGGAAAATGCAGGATGCATTTAAAGTGGCAGGAGCTACTTAAAAGGATGACCAAGGATGATGCTACAGTAAGTAGCCAAGCGTTAGTTTACGTGGGTTAGCCAGGATGGTTATGGATTTTGCAGGATGCAATGTTGAGGGTAAATAGGGTTGTTTACTCGTTCAGGGGATGATAATACGGATTTTGGGTCAAGGATAACGAGCAGGATGCTGTAAGAGTGGGGCGTAACTTTTGTTACGCCTTAGTTTTATGTATTAACTTATTTTAGTGGTTTCACTTTAACCCCACCGGTTTTAACGATTAGAATTAAATTTTGTGTGGCGGCACAACAACGCTTTTTAGCATTTCATTTTCCATAATTAAAATACCTTGATAGGCATTTTCGCCATCACTTGAAAACTCAAACATAAATTCGCTTTTGATCCCCGGTTTGCCATTTTTTAAAATGCCAAAGCGGCGTTTTGTGCACGCTACGCTCATTAACTGAACCTGTAATTGCTCAGCTTGGCGCGCGGCATGACTGTTAGCAGCTTCTGCTACTTTTCGGTTTAGCCAAAATAAGTAAATTACAGCGCCAATGGCGATAAACGTCCACAAAGTAGCCATTAAGAGAACAACCTTCCAATTGCGCGAGCGAGCGTTTCGCTGCGATTTTCTTTACGTAATAAGCCTAATAAATGTGGGCGTATAGTGGGTATTGCAACTAAATCAGCAAAGATACTCGGGAATAGCTCGGCAATTTGCTGGTGGTGCGCACAATTATCCATAAAAATATGTAAGCGCTCAGGCTCTTCTAGTTGAGAAAAGCATCGCCCTGCAATCGTTAAAAGTACATCTGAATCAGTGCCAACAGATGAGCTTAATGCAGCATCTACTAGTTGTGTACACAGCCCTTGCGCTTGGCCTTTTGAAAGTGAACGCAGTGCGGCAGTTAGTGCAATTGTATCGTTATTTTCAATGGCAGTGTGGCCATAGGCGACTAAAAGCTCACTGAGTGATGGCGGTATTTCTACATGTTCTAGCATGGCGCTCAAAGGCTGCAATACCTCTAGTGGTAAATGCGGCCAAGCTTTTTGCAAGTTTGCTAAGTTGTTGTCGTTATTTAGGCGCAGTGCAAAATCGGCAATCCCTTGTAGCGCAACGCTTTGCCAATCATCAAAACCTAAAGTGCCACTAAAGTATAGCTGCGTGTGCTCGTAATATTTAGAGGCTGGTTGCTTTAACAATACTTTAAGTTGGGCGTTAAAAGCCGCTAATTTATTTGCATTAGGGGTAAACACATAAGGGTTATTATCTAGCTTACCATCGGCTTGCTCGCCGGTAATCTCGCTGCCTAGGGCTTCAATTACCATATTAGCGAAATGATCGCGGCTCGCGCTCACTAATTTACTTTGCTCATCAAGTGGAAACTTCAAAAACCATACATAAGGTTCTTTACTTGCTTTGCTATCCCAAAATTGAATAGCCAGCCATGCATGCCCCGCAAGCGGATAAGGATAAGGAACTTGCGCTTGCTCAATAGCTAAAAACTGTTTTTTATCAAGCTTAGTAATATGCCTACCAATATCAAAAGCACGCCATTGTGTACCGGCGCCATCTAAAAGTTGGCCAAGTGTCGCTATGTGTTCGCTCATCGTTATCTCAATTGTTTTTACTGCAAAATTGCCTCAATTATACGCCATAGCAGGCATTGAGGGAACAGGGTATAATTGCCCTATAACGTAAAAAGAAGAGTGGTTATGTATCAGCAAACGCAGGCTTATTTAAACCAATTAAGCACACTTTTAAAAAAACATAAGCTGTGGCAAAGCACGCCAATAGAGGCGCATAAATTACAATCTCAAGTGCCTTTTTGTCACGATACCATGGCATTTGAGCAATGGTTACAGTTTGTATTTATTGAAAAAATGCAGCAATTAATAACGCTTAACCAACCATTGCCGCAAAATTTTGCCATTGCGCCTATGGCAGAAATGGCGTTAGTGGATAAAACCGGCAGCGGCGAAATTATAACGCTACTTAGTGAACTTGATGCTTTTTTAGGTAAACCCCATGACTGAAAAGGGTGAACCTGTAGAGTACGGCGAGCTTAATATTCTTTACCAAGACGAATACTTTGTTGCCATAGATAAGCCCGCAGGCTTATTGGTTCATCGCTCTTTTTTAGATAAACACGAAACTCAATTTGCAATGCAGATGCTGCGCGACCAATTAGGGCAACATGTATTTCCGGTGCATAGGCTAGATAGACCAACATCAGGTGTGCTGCTATTTGCTTTAAGTTCAGAATCTGCCCGAGACATGAACAAGCTTTTTATTGAAGGCACTATAACAAAACGTTATTTAGCGCTTGTACGTGGTTTTGCGCCTGAATCGGTGTTTTTAGATAAACCGTTAAAAGAAGAGCTTGATAAAATAGCTGACAAATTTGCCTCGCAAAATAAAGCGCCACAAGCGGCGCAAACGCAATTTTATTGTCTGCATCAAGCCACGCTACCAATTCCTATTGGTAAATACCCCACGGTGCGTTACTCGCTCGTAGAGTGTTTCCCAAAAACGGGGCGAAAGCATCAAATTAGGCGCCACCTTAATCATTTATCAATACCTATTATTGGTGATGTAAACCATGGTGATAACCAGCATAATCAATTTTTTAGGGAGCATTTTGCACTGCAGCGGTTAATGCTATTTGCAACGCAGCTTAGTTTTGTGCACCCTTACAGGCATAAACCCATCGTAATTAAAGCGCCACTAGGTGAAGACATGCTTAGTATATGTAAGCAACTAGGTTGGCCACAGCAAGAAAAGGATTATTAATGGCACATATTAGTATTTTTGTAGGCAGCGTTAACGGCGGAGCAGAACGTTTAAGCTACGACGTTGCAAATACAATTGAAAAAGCAGGGCACACTGCGAGCGTTATTAGTGAAGCCTCACTTGATGATATAAAAAACGCCTCACATATATTAGTTGTTACCTCTACCACAGGACAAGGCGATGTACCTAGCAATTTAGCAGGGCTCTACTTTGCTATGAATAGCACATTTCCGATGCTAACTGATAAGCCATTTGGTGTTATAGCCATGGGCGATAGATGCTACGGCGATACGTTTTGCGGTGCAGGGCGCAGCTTTGATGAGCTACTACGTGACTTGCAAGCTAAGCCGGTAGGAAACCGTTTAGAAATAGATGCCTGCGAAGACTTTGAGCCATGGCCTGTAGCAGAGCCGTGGTTAAAAGCATGGCTTGAAAAATTACCAGCTTAGTAACACTAATGCGCAATAATGCTTAATCATTTTGCGGGGTTAAACGTGTCGCTAGCTGCGTTAAAAAATTCCCATTTACGACTGCATAAATACAGAAGGTAGAGCCATGCAGGAGCAATTGCCGAGAACAATTAAATAGCGAATTTATTGCCTAGCTATTAATACGTTTTTCCGGCCTGAAAATAGAGCACTTAATTAAGCGAATTGGTATTAACTGCTTATGTGTACAAAAAAAGGAGCGCATGCGCTCCTTTTTTAATTATTAAACCTTGGGTTAACTACTTCTTACATCAACCTTAAGCTTTAACTTTTGGCCAGGCTGTAAATACTTTTGGCCGGCTAAGTTATTCCACTTAATAATTTCGTTTACGGTTAAATTAAATTTAGACGCAATACGTGCAAGCGAGTCACCACGGCGTACTTTGTACGTAATGGTGCGATTAGTACTTGCAGTTGCTTGTGGTTTACTCGCTGATTTATAAACAGTGAGCTTTTGATTTAAGCGCAATACTGAGTTTTTCTTCAGTTTATTCCACGAGGCCAGCTCATCCATGGTGACATCGTATTCGCGACTAATGTCCCACAGGGTGTCGCCACTTTTAACCGTGTGCGACAGCTTAGTACGGGTGGCTTTATTAGCAGCTAAACGCATTTGCTTAGGTAAATGTTCGCTATTAATTGCGCCATCGGTTAAGGGTACTAATAACTGTTGGCCAATACGTATGGTGTTTGACTTTAATTTATTAAGCGAGCGAATAGCACTGGTGCTGGTGGTAAACTTTTTAGCAATAACCGATAGGCTATCTCCGCGCGCCACAGTGTATTGCTGCCAGCGTAAGCGGTCTTTAACATCGGTTTGCGCCAGCTTTTGGCTGAATTGTTCCGCTTTATCGGTGGGTAATAGTAAAAAATGCGGACCGTTAGGGTCGGTCGCCCAGCGGTTAAAGCCTGGGTTTAACCTGTATAGCTCAGTAAGAGTCATATCGGCCATATCTGCGGCCAGTGCTAAGTCAATCTGCGTGCCTACATCAACCACTTCTACAACTTGCGCGTTGATAACCGGTTTCCATTTTACATTAAACTCATCAGCGCGTTTTAATAAATCGGCAAGGGCTAAAAGCTTTGGTACATACGCGGTGGTTTCGCTTGGTAAGTCGAGAGACCAAAAGTCTGTTGGTAAATGCTTTTTACGATTTTTCTTAATCGCACGCATTAAACGCCCTTCGCCTGAATTATAAGCGGCAATGGCGTTTAACCAATCGCCTTCAAGGGTTTTGTGTAAATACGATAAGTAATCAAGGGCAGCACGCGTAGATTGCACTATGTCGCGTCGGCCGTCGTACCACCAGTTTTGTTTTAAATCAAAACGCTCGCCAGTGGCTGGCATAAATTGCCAAATACCCGAAGCACTGCGATTAGAGTAGCCAAATGGGTCAAACGCGCTTTCTACAATAGGTAAAAGGGCAATTTCGATAGGCATTTCGCGCTTTTCTACTTCTTCAACAATAAAGTGTAAGTAAGGTTCTGCGCGTTTTGAAATGCGGTCTAAATAAGCTTGATGACGCGCATAGTAATTACGCTCGGTAACAACAGGGCGGTTTTGCGGTACATCAATAGACAGTTGGTAGCGAATGCGCTCCCACACATCGTCAAAAACAGGGGCGTCTTCGCTCTGCTCAACGTGTTGATATTGGGCGTTTACCATCAATGCATTGTTAATATCGTTAGGGCTTGCGCCTTCTAAGCGCTTATTAGCTTGGGTAGCAGCTTGTGCGTCTGAATCTACGGTTGTTAATGTTTGACAACCACTTAGCGCAAGCGCCAAGGCAATTAATAGAGGAGATTTATTCATATATACCAATACATCAGGTAAAAAAACTCGGCGAATACTACCCGTTATGAGTCAACATTGCCACTTAACGACCAACTTTAACATGTTGATAAAACCATTCGCTATTTTTAAACCAATGGTTTTACCTAGGATATACCTAACCACGATGCTGCAAAATTAATTACAACAGGTCAACATATCTTAACTAAAAGTTGTCTTTGAATCGTCTCAGACTTGCAAAGTTTTCCCATGGTTCATTGTTTTTTGTAACCAACACAAATTCTTTTGGAATTAACTCTGTAATAGTAGGTAGGCCGCTGCGCATAAACGGATTAACTTTAAGCTCTTGGCCTATTGTACTTGGCAGTGTAATTTCGCCCTTAGCACGCTGTGCATCTACTTTGTCGCTGTATTGGAGTAGCTCAGGGGTACGCGGCTCAACGGCTTTTGCAAATGCTAAATTAGCTTGTGTATATTCATGCGTGCAATACACTTTACAGGTTTTAGGTAGCTCACGCAGCTTATTAAACGACTCCCACATTTGCTCAGGCGTCCCTTCAAATAATCGCCCGCAGCCCCCACTAAAAAGCGTATCGCCAGTAAAAGCCAACTCTTCATGAATATAACAAATGTGATCAAGCGTATGGCCAGGGGTGGTAATAATGTTAAAACGCGTACCCAATACCTCAATTCTATCGCCATCAACCAGTGTATTGGTGATCCCCGCAAACGGACTGTTAATAGGACCGTACACTGCAATGTTTGAAAACTGTTTTACAAGCTCGGCTACGCCACCGGTATGATCGCTGTGATGATGGGTAATTAAAATGCCACCAAGCTTTAAGTTATGCTCTGCTAAATGCGCCATAACGGGCTGGGCGTCGCCTGGGTCAACCACCCACGCTAGGTCGCTATTATGGGTAGTTAAACACCAAATATAATTGTCAGAAAATGCTTTAATTGCTTTAACTTGCACCATATTAATTTGCTCTATAAAGTGACGGGTAACACCTAGTATAACGAGCTATAAAAATGAAACCAGCCCTTAGTTTTCAAGAAGGACCCAAACCGCTGTCATGGCAGCAGTTCCCTCATGGGGATTATTTACGTGCTGACATTGAACAAAAAATGGATCAATGGCTGCCGCGTATGTTTGGTTACCATATGCTTAAATTAGGTAATTTAAGTGGCGAGCTTAATACCAGCGTAAGCACTATAAAACACCAAGTATGTGTTGCCGAAGAGGGGCCTTACACAGGTGTGATAGCCGATATAGACGAACTGCCTTTTTATGAGCACAGTGTTGATGCGTGTATTTTAAGCCACTGCTTAGAGTATCACTCAGACCCACATCACATATTACGCGAGGCGCATCGCACACTTATACCCGGTGGTTACATTGTTATTACCGGATTTAATCCGTTTAGTTTATGTGGATTGGCGCAAATGTTGCCCTTTAGCGGCCAAAAGCTGCCGTGGACGGGGCGTTTTTTTACGCCTGCGCGGGTAAAAGATTGGCTTAATTTATTGGGGTTTGAAATTATTAGCGATGAGCGCTTTATTTACTCATCTCTTGCGCGTGGTAACAGGCTTTCGCGGTTTGCATTTTGGCGCAGTTTTGCCAAACAGTATTTAAAACCTATGGGGAGTGTGTATATGCTGGTGGCGCGAAAACGCGTGGCTCCGCTTACGCCTATAAAACCTAAGTGGCATGCAAGGCCGCAGTTTTCACCTGTAAAAGGGGCAGGGCTTAGACAAACCTCAAAGCAGCACTTTAAACAGTGTGAGCAAAAAAATAATAATAGTTAAAAAATGTAAGTAGGCACTTTTTAACCCAGCCATGAGCCTTAAACTCATGGCATTAAAAAGTGCGAAAGCTTTGACGGGTTAAGGCTGATACCCTACATCATCAAGTAGGTTGCTACTGCCTGCAGCGTCACGTGCTAAATCGTCAACTATTTCGTTATATTTATGCCCGCTATGTCCCTTTACCCATTTCCATGTAACCGTGTGCTCGCTACAAGCGCTATCAAGTCGCTTCCATAAATCAACATTTTTAACCGGCTTTTTTGCCGATGTTTGCCAGCCCCTTTTTTTCCAATTTGCAATCCACGACTCAATACCCTGCTTAACATATTGGCTATCTGTGGTGAGGTTAACGGTGCAAGGGCGGGTAAGTGATTCAAGGGCAACAATGGCAGCGAGCATTTCCATACGGTTGTTTGTGGTGAGCTTATACCCTTGGCTTAATTTTTTTTCGTGGCCGTTATAAATCATAAAAATACCATAACCACCAGGGCCCGGATTACCTAAACATGAGCCATCGGTGTAAATCTCTACGGTTTTTTGCACTGTTTTACCTTGATATTATGTACAATAAAGTGATTATAGAAAGATACCAGAGTCAGGCTAAATTCGATATGGCACGTAGACAAATAGTTTTAGATACAGAAACCACCGGCATCGACCCCAAACAGGGGCACCGCATTATAGAAATTGGGTGCGTAGAATTAATAAACCGACGTTTAACCGGTAATAATTTTCATGTTTACATTAACCCACAACGCAGCATTGAAGAAGAAGCAATAGATGTTCACGGTATTACCAACGAGTTTTTACGTGATAAACCACTTTACCGCGATATAGCGCAAGAGTTTTTTGACTACATTAAAGGTGCAGAGCTTGTAATACATAACGCTCCGTTCGATGTGGGCCATATGGATAACGAGTTTGCGCTGCTTAACCAAGGCTACCCAAATACGCACGAGTACTGCCAAGTTCTCGACACCCTTAAAATGGCGCGTGACTTGCATCCTGGTCAAAAGAACAACCTAGATGCTTTGTGCCGCCGTTACGATATAGACAACGCAAAACGAACATTACACGGCGCATTACTGGATTCTGAAATTTTAGCCGATGTTTACCTTGCCATGACGGGCGGGCAAACCAAGCTAAACTTAAACCAAAATAAAGATGACGGCAGTGAGCAACAGACTGGTGGCATAAGACGCTTAAGTAGTGACCGAGCACCTTTAGTTGTATTGCGCGCAAACGACGCTGAGCAAAGCGCACACGAAGCACGACTCGATCTTGTAGACAAAGAAGGCGGCCACTGTTTATGGCGCGCTGAATAAGGCCAACTATGAAAACGATGTATTTTATAACTGTATTGTGCGCCACCTCACTGTTTAGCGCCAGTGCGTTTGCCGTTAAGCAAGTAGAGCTGCTTAAACGCGACGGCGAACAAAATGAAATACCGCTGCTAGATAACCGTTTTCGTATAGACAGCCAATTAGACGAAATAACCTTACTATTTTTTAGAAAGCCAGGTTCGCCCGCGGTTATTTTAGTCAGGCCCGATGGCAGCAAGTACTTTGCCACTAACGCCGTTAAAGATCCCAACCTCGATTGGTTTGATGAGCTTAGTTACGACTTAATCACCATAAAAAAACCGATGGCTGGCCCATGGCAAGTTATTGGCCGCATTTTGCCCGACAGCCGCATTGTGGTGTTAGGGGAAGTGTCTTTAAAAGCACAGCCATTACCTCCTATGTTATTTAGAGGCGAGACAATAAAAATAACGGGCGAAATTCTAAATGATGATGAGCCTATCGATGCTAACTTATTCACAGATGTAGTAAGCCTAAACGTTGACTTTGTAAGTACCAACGATGAAAGCTATGCAAACTTTGGTGCAGGCACTCAAGAAGTTGCCGAATTTAAAGACGATGGCCGTGGCTTTGATGAACGCCCCAACGATGGAGTGTTTACTGGCGAATTTAAATTAGACTTTCCTGCAGGGCAGTGGACACCAGAACTCTATATAGCGACCCCCTTATTACAGCGACGCATTGTTCAAGACCCTATCATTGTGCATGAACCACCATTTAAATCTGAGGTCGCACTGGCAGAGCTTGATACTGACGATCACCAGCTAACTATTAATATAGATAGCAACATAGTTAAACCCGAAACCGTTATTGTGCAGGGAAAAATTTATTACCCTAATAATGAAGAGCAAATGTTTACAATTGACGCGCAAGCGGGTGATACACGCCAACTAGCAATTAAAAACTATGATTGGGGAAGATACAGCGTTGAACTGTCTGTTTTTGGCACTAATATAAACGGTCGTGAGTTTATGGCCACAATACCAACATACAAATTTGAGATAGAAAGGCCAATAGAAGCAGTACCAGAAATAGACCCTGCTACGCTTATTGATCAAAATCTGGCCTTGGAAGCTGAACCCGTTGAAGAAAAAATGGCCACTTCTACATTAGTGACTTTAATAGTGGGCTGTAATTTGCTCATTTTATTGTTAGGGTGGTTAGCAATTCGTATTTTTGTACAGAAAAAGCCAATCAAATTTAACTTTAAACTGCCTTTTTTAAACAAAAAGAAAGTAAACGATGAGAGCAACGCCGATGCAGAAAAAAATCAAGTCGGCAAAAATGGCTCAAAAAGTGACAAATCAGGTGAAATTTTAAACCTTTCGATGTCAGATGACTAAAAAACCTGTAAAAAAACAAAAAAGCCCTTGACGAAGTAGGGGCTGATTCGTATTATTCACGCCGCTGCAAAGGGAGACCTAAGCAGAAACGAAAATGCGGAGTGGTAGTTCAGTTGGTTAGAATACCGGCCTGTCACGCCGGGGGTCGCGGG